>JAFVMP010000176.1 GCA_017506845.1 Campylobacter sp. | reverse complement strand
TTGCTAGCTGTCTCTTCAGAATCACAAGCTGCACCAATAAGAACGCCCACACGGCTATTTGAGTGAATATATCCAGCTACAACGCCATTTTGGCTAGCTTTAATAGTTTCAAATCTTCTTACTACTAAATTTTCACCAATTGTAGCGATTTGGCTTTGGAAAAACTCCTCAAATTTAACTCCACCAATGCTTGACTCTTTTAGCTCATCTACTGTTGTAATTGAGTTAGTTTGCACATGAAGTGTTGTATTTTTAACTAAATCAACAAATGTAGCATTTTTAGCAACAAAGTCAGTCTCAGAGTTGATTTCTGTGATAGTTGCTGTTTTGTTATCATCACTTACAACTACACTTACAAGGCCTTCACTAGCTAGACGATCAGCTTTTTTAGCAGCTTTACCAAGACCTTTTTCTCTTAGTATATCAACTGCTTTTTCCATATCGCCATTAGCTTCTTGAAGAGCTTTTTTACAATCCATCATTCCAGCTCCAGTGCTTTCACGGAGCTCTTTTACCATACTTGCGCTAATTTCCATTACTCTTCCTCTCCTTCAGCCATAGCTTCTGCTACTACTTCATCTTTTTCTTCTTGAGTTGGAGCTTCTACATCATCAGCGCTCTCATCTTGATCTCTTAAAGCTTTACCTTCGTTAATTGCTTCAGCCATCTCTTGGCAGAATAGTTGAACACTTCTAATAGCGTCATCATTTCCTGGAATTGGGTAATCAATGATATCTGGATCGCAGTTTGTATCGATTGGCGCTACAACTGGCATTCTTAATTTATTAGCTTCTGCTACTGCGATTTTCTCTTTTACAGTATCAATTACAAAGATCATATCTGGTAGAGTTTTCATATTTCTAATACCGCCTAAAGTTGCGATTAGTTTCTCTTTTTTGCGGCGAAGCATTAGGGCTTCTTTTTTAGTTAATAGATTGATTGAGCCATCTTCTTCCATAGCTTCGATAACTTCTAATTTTCTAATTGATTGTCTAATTGTCCCAAAGTTTGTCATCATACCGCCAAGCCATCTTTGATTAACATATGGCATACCGCATTTTTCTGCATACTCTTTAATAGCTACACCAGCTTGTTTTTTTGTACCTACAAATAGAATTGTTTTACCTTCAGCTGCAGCATCTCTAACTACATTGTAAGTATATCTAAAATATCTAATAGTTTTTTGTAAATCTATAATATAGATACCTTTTCTTTCACCAAAAATAAATTTTTTCATTTTTGGGTTCCAGCGTCTTGTTTGGTGACCAAAATGCACACCACACTCTAGTAAATCTCTCATAGTAACCATGAGCTTCTCCTTAAAAAATTTAATTAGTTTATTCCTCTTGCACCCCTTAATAGCATATTTGCTACAACTAAATAAGGATTGATGCAATGTGAAATGAGACGAGATTTTATCTAAATTTAACTTATTATTTGCTTTATTTATTTAATACCAAATTTTATAAAAAATAAATTTATCCTAAACTTAATCTATTTACTTAGCTGAAACTTCTCTTTTATGCTCTCAAGCGAAGTAAAAACTAGCCCAATATTTTGCAAATCACTACTAGTTATATCAAAATTTTTTGGACGAAAAAACAACTCCAAAACTGCTAAATTCTCCCCAAATTCCAATCCATAATTTCTAGCATTTTGAGCGATTTTTAATAGCTCAATATCAGTACATCTCTCATACATTTTCTTTATCCTTTTAACATTATAAATCCAGCAAATCTACCAGTTACTTTACTTTTACGATATGAATAAAATCGATTATCGCAATGATTACAAACTATGCTAAACTGCATATTTTTTATTCCAAGATTTTTAAGCTCAAATTCAATGCTTTTATCCATATCAAAATAGCCGTTTTTTATAAATTTATTGAACTCACCAAGCTCCATATTGCCAATATTATAACACTTTTGTTTGATATTTGGCCCAATTATAGCTACTATATCACTTGGGTTTGAACCCATTTTATCAACTGTTTTACTAATAATTTTATTTACAACTCCAGCCCTACCAGCATGAATAGCTGCTATTAAATTTAATCTCTTATCATATAAAAGTACAGGCGAACAATCAGCTACCATTACGCATAAACCAACTTTGCTAATACCTGTAAATATACTATCACAAGGATCTAAAATTTGATTAATATCATTTAAGGCTTCAACCTTGTCAGAGTGAATTTGATCCATAAAAATAAGTCTATTTGCTCCAATTTTTTGGCATAAAATTTGCCTATTTTTTTCCACATTGTTAGCATTATCTCCTACATGCATAGCTAAATTTAACTCAGCATAAACCCCAGAGCTTACCCCTCCAAATTTAGTAGTAAATCCAGCTATTAATCTCTCATCATCAATAGATACTAGCATAAAAATCAGCCTTTTGCCAAGTAAGGGTTTCTTTATTAGATTTTAAAATTCTATCAATATAACGAGCTAAAATATCACTTTCTATATGAACTCTTCGCCCCACTTTAAACTCGCCAAATAGTGTATCTTTCATACTTATAGGAATTAGCGTTAGACGCATAAGATTGCCATTAATTTCATTTACTGTCAAACTCACACCCTCAACTCCAATAGCCCCCTTATTTGCTACAAGATGTAAAATATCACTAGGTAATTCTATAAAAAAATCAAACCCAGTTGAGAGTTTTTTAATACTTTTTATCACACCTATTGCGTCAATATGTCCTTGCATTAAATGCCCATCTATCCTATCGCCAATTCTCATAGCCGGTTCTATATGAACTCTATCTTTGTAATTTTCTAAGGCCAAAACCTTTGAACTTTCACTACTAAGCTCAACGCTAAAACCATCACTATGTATAGCCACTACACTAAGACAAGCGCCATTTACTGCGATACTATCGCCTAAATTTGGCTTATGGCTAGCCTTAATTATTAATATTTTACCATCAAAACTTTTAACTTCGCCAATCTCACGAATAAGCCCATTAAACATAATCACCTCAAATTTAAATATTTAAATTATAGCTATTTTTTCTAAATTCAACCAAAAATATAAAATAAATTTTATAAATCTTTTACTATAAATTAGATAAAATCGCCCCTAAAAATAATAAGGCAAATAACAATGAAATATGATATTATCGTAGTTGGCGGTGGGCATGCTGGGATTGAGGCATCCCTAGCAGCTGCTAAGATGGGGGCAAAAACTCTATTAATTACAATTTTAGCTGAGCAAATCGGTGCTGCAAGCTGTAATCCTGCAATTGGTGGATTAGCTAAAGGGCATTTAGTAAAAGAGATTGACGCTCTTGGTGGTCAGATGGGACTTACCACAGATGAGTGTGGGATACAATTTAGACTCTTAAATGAGAGCAAGGGTCCAGCCGTAAGAGGCAGTAGAGCACAAATCGATATGGATAGATATAGAATCTATATGAGAAATTTATTGCTAAATACTCCAAATTTACAAATCACTCAAGAGATAGCTACGCAAATTTTAACACAAGATTCAAAAATAACAGGAGTAAAAACTCATCTAGATAATGAGTATAGTTGTGATAAGCTCATTATAACTACTGGAACTTTTTTAAATGGCTTAATCCATGTAGGAACTAATAAACTAGAAGCTGGTCGTGTAGGCGAACTTAGCTCAAAAGAGTTACCAGATTCTCTAAGATCTCTTGGCCTTGAAATGGGAAGATTAAAAACTGGAACATGCCCAAGAGTTTTAGCTAGCTCAATTGATTTTAGTGTTTTAGAAATTCAAGATGGAGACGCAGAGCCAGCGCCATTTAGTTTTAGAACTAAAAACTGGACTCCAAATCAACTTCCTTGCTACATAGCATATACAAATACAGATACACACGATATAATTAGGTCAAATTTTGATCGTGCTCCACTATTTACAGGACAAATAGAAGGCGTAGGGCCTAGATACTGCCCAAGTATCGAAGATAAAATAAATCGCTTTGGCGATAGAGAGCGTCACCATCTATTTATAGAGCCTCAAACTCTAGAAGCGACTGAATACTATATAAATGGCTTTTCTACTTCACTTCCATATGATGCTCAAGTAGCAATGCTACGCTCTATAAAAGGTTTTGAAAACGCTATAATAGTTCGCCATGGATACGCTATAGAGTATGATTATGTCAATCCAACTGAGCTAAAACACACCCTAGAGAGTAAAAAAATTAGCGGACTATATCTAGCCGGTCAGATAAATGGCACCACCGGATACGAAGAGGCTGCAGCTCAAGGATTAATGGCCGGAATAAATGCAACTCTAAATTTACAAAATAAAGATCCGCTTATCCTTCGCAGAGATGAGAGTTATATCGGTGTTTTAATCGATGATCTAGTAACAAAAGGCACAAAAGAGCCATATAGAATGTTTACTAGTAGGGCTGAGTTTAGACTACTTTTAAGAGAAGATAATGCAAATTTACGCCTTAGCGAGTATGGATATAATATTGGTCTTTTACCTAAAGATGCATATAATGAGGTTCTAGCCTTAAAAGATGATCTAGAAAAAGCAATGGAGATACTACTTACAAAAGAGATCACTCCAAATAAAGATACCTTAAATTTTCTATCAAATATAGAAGAAGAGCCAATAAATGAAAAGATGACACTTCAAAAATTAGTCGCTAGAAAAAGTTTTGATGATAAAAAATTAAGAGCGCTTGATCCATTTTTTGAAAATTTAAACCAAAACTCTATAAATCAAATTTTAACTGAAGCAAAATATTATCACTATATCGCCCAGCAGCATATAGAAGTTGAGAAGATGAAAGGGCTTTTAGATGTTAAGATTCCAAATGATTTAGATTTTAAAACAATTAGCGGTTTAAGCAACGAAGTAGTAGAAAAGCTAATCAAATTTGCCCCACCGACCTTAGCAGCTGCTTCAAATATCAGCGGAATCACTCCAGCAGCCATAGATATACTTCACATAGCAATTAAACGTTATAAATCTACAAATAGCTAAGCTTTATGGCTTAGCTATTGAATATATTTTTCTTTATAAAAATTAATTCTAATTAAATATATTTTTAACTTTAAAATGGTAAAATTACAAGTTTAGCTTTTACTTATTATAGTTTAAGGCTAGCTTAAATTTGGTTACAATAAATAATAATCGAAAGGAAAGAAATGTCTATTCAAAAGCAAGAAAGACGTGATTTCATCGGAATGGCATTTGGTGCTGTCGCAGCTGTCGGCGGTGCTTTTGCTTTAGTAGGGATGAAAAAGTCTTGGGATCCGCTTCCTAGCGTTAAGGCTGCTGGTTTTACAACAGTAGATCTAAGCCCTATGCAACCTGGCGAATTCCGCCAAGTAGAGTGGCGTAAAAAGCCTATATTCATCCTTAAAAAAGATGATAGCATGAAAGCTAACCCTAAAAGAGATATCGTAATAGGCGATGGTAATTATATTGTTACAATCGGTCTATGTACGCACCTTGGCTGTATACCTAGCTGGAGTCCAAGTGATAAGCTATTTAAATGTGCCTGTCATGGTGGCGAGTTTAACGCTGATGGTATGAATGTATTTGGCCCACCACCACGCCCACTTGATATCCCACCATTTAAAATTGACGGGACTAAACTTGTACTAGGTGAAGAAGGCCCTGAGTACAAAAAATTAGTCGCAACAGTATAAGGGAGGATTTATGGCACACATTACAAAAGCTACAAGCGTGCGCGATTGGTTTGATCAGCGTATAGCTGTTACAAAGTTATGGAATGTACTAGCAGCACAGTACTGGATACCAAAAAATATCAACTTTCTTTGGGCAATGGGTGTAGTTTTAACTGTACTTTTTACCCTACTTTTTATAAGCGGTTTATTATTACTAATGTACTATAAACCAGATGCAAATTTAGCCTTTGATAGCGTTAATTACACTATTATGAAAGAGGTTGAATATGGCTGGTTATGGCGTCATATTCACGCAGTTGCAGCTTCTGTTATCTTTTTAATCATCTATATTCACGCATTTGTAGGTATTTACTACGGTTCATACAAAAAAGGTCGTGAGATGATTTGGATTAGCGGTATGCTACTTTTCTTAATATTCTCTGCTGAAGCATTTAGTGGATATATGCTACCGTGGGGTCAAATGAGCTACTGGGCAGCACAAGTTATCACCCAACTATTTGGTGGAATTCCATTTATTGGAGATGCTCTTGTAGAGTGGATTAGAGGCGATTATGCAGTTAGCGATCCTACGCTTACAAGATTCTTTATGCTTCATGTTTGCTTATTACCAATTGTTATTATAATGGTTATAGGTGTTCACTTCTATACTTTACGTATCCCTCATGTTAATAACCTTGAAGGTGAAGAGATTGATTTTGAACTAGAAGCTGAA
>JAFVMP010000175.1 GCA_017506845.1 Campylobacter sp. | reverse complement strand
CCAACACCCTGAAACAGAGCTATATTCAAGCTCAGTTCACGCAGCAAATGGTGTAAGTTGTGCTGATTGTCATATGCCATATGTAAGAAAAGGCTCAAGCAAAATGACAAATCACAATGTAACTTCTCCGCTTAAAGATATCAATGCTGCTTGTAAAAGCTGCCATACTCAAAGCGAAGAGTACCTAAAAGCACAAATCACTGATATCCAAAGATCAATCGCATTTGATCTAAGATCAGTAGAATATGCTACAGTAAGCCTAATTAACGATATCAAAAATATGCGTGAGAGACTTGCAGCTCTACCTGAATTCCAAACAGATGGTAAAGCAGATGATAAAAAAATCTCTGCAGTTCTAAAAGAAGTTTTAGAGTTACATAGAAAAGGTCAAATGAGAGGCGACTTTGTCGGTGCTGAGAACTCAACAGGCTTCCACAGCCCAAGAGAAGCTAGCAGAATGCTACTTCAAGCGCTAGAAATGGCTAGAATGGGTCAAACTAAACTAGTAGAAATCGCTATGCAATATGGCTTTACAGATTTTAAAGTTAGCGATTTAGGATTTGAAGATATTCAAAAACTAAACCCAGGCGATATTCGCTATAAAGTTGATCTAAATGACGCTCGCCAAAGCACAGCTAAAAATCACAAAGCAGGCGATCGCTACTATGAACATCACAATATAAATGATGGTCCAGACGCTAAACTTCTAGAACTAGATAAAAATAACAAACCTTACAACTATAAGGTTCTTGACTAATCTAGATAATAGGGCGGGGCTTAGGCTCCGCCTCTTATATTTATAAATCAAATTTCATTCTATTAAATCCAATAATCATAATACAACTATTATCACTTTTTATATCAATAAAAAAGAATTTATAATTTTGTTCATAATTTTGATAATTAATATTATTATAAGTATTCTTTAGCTACTATTTTACGATCAAATCAATAAAAGGAAAAATAGATGAAAAAACTACTTTTAACTGCGGCTTTTGCTTGTATGGCTTTAGCTAATGAGATAAATTTATATAGTGGCAAAGGGCTAGATCCAAAACTTGCTAATATGTTTGAATCCCAAACAGGTATTAAAATAAATATCATCAAAGATAAAGAGCAAATAGCTAAAATGAACGCACCAGATTCTAAGGCCGATCTGTTTATGGGTATGGATGTAAGTACATTTGCCAAATTGCAAAATGATGACAAACTTGCTCCAGCTAAATCTAAAATTATAGATAGTATCGTCCCGGCAAATTTAAAAGATAAAAATAATGAATGGATAGGATTATCTAAAAGAGCTAGAGTAATTGTCTATGACAAAAAGGCAATTGATCCAAAATTAATCCAAAATTACGAAGATTTAGCAAAGCCAGAGCTAAAAGGCAAGCTATTAATGCGAACTTCAAATGTCTCATTTAATAGATCCTTACTAGCTTCTATCATTGCAAATGATGGCGAAGACAGAGCCAAAGAGTGGGCTAAAGGAACTCTAAATAATCTAGCTAGAGATCCAAAAGGCGGCGATAGAGAACAGGCTCGTGGCGTATATGAAGGCATTGGAGCAGTAGGCGTGATGAATAGCTACTATATCATCACACTACTAAATTCTAAAAAGCAAAGCGACAAAGAAACGGCCAAAAGTTTAGGCGTAATATTCCCTAATCAAGATGGCCGTGGAACTCATATAAATATTAGTGGTATCGCTCTTTTAAAATCTAGCCAAAACAAAGACGCAGCTATTAAATTTATAGAGTTTATGCTAAGCAAAGAGGCTCAAGAGATTTTAGTATCTACAAGCCACGAATACCCAGTAAATAAAGACGCCAAACCAAGCAAAGAGATTGCAGCATTAGGTAAATTTAAAGAAGATACCATATCGCTTAATAAAGTTGCTAATGAGCTAGAAAACGCACAAAAAATCTATAAAGAACTAGGTTGGAAGTAATCTAGCACCATTAAAAGCATTATACTAGTAAGCTGTGGTGATTTTATATCTTTATAGTACAACTAGCCACGGCCAAAGCTTTGCTTTGTGAAATTTGTTTTCAATTTGCTTTTTTATTATATTTAATAATGCCACAAGGCAAATCCATCATAACCCCATTTTCGTGGAGCAAGAGTAATAAGCCTTGTGGCAAACCCTCAAAAGTTATATCCTATTTTTTAAGATCTTTTTTATGATTTAAATTTGGCATATCATTAAATAAGCGTAACAATCTTACGCCATTACACAAAATGCCTCAAAAATTAAAATTTGGAATGCTATTTGCTTAATAAGCCAAAATTAAAATAAATTCTAACACAAAGGATAAATTATGATGGGAGCATTATGGTCTGGAGTTACTGGTCTTCAGGCACACCAAGTAGCGATGGATGTCGAAGGTAACAACATCGCCAATGTAAATACCGTAGGCTTTAAATACTCTCGTGCGAGTTTTGCTGATCTATTTAGCCAAACTCAAAAGGTAGCCACCGCCCCACAAGGCGACCTAGGTGGTAAAAACTCTATGCAAATTGGCCTAGGCTCCACGGTTAATACTTTATCATAAGTATCACCT
>JAFVMP010000174.1 GCA_017506845.1 Campylobacter sp. | reverse complement strand
TCGCAAAGGTTGATTACTGACTCTTTAAATGGAACGGTGATATTTGCCCCTTGAAGGTTATATTTTTTAAATTTATCAATTATATCACCGCCTTGCTCTAGTAAAATCCTACCATATATTCCATTTATACCCAACCCGCAAAGCGCACTATTATGAAGTCTTGGCGAGATAGAATGCGATACAGGATTACCAAAAAGAGCAAAATATTTCATTATTATTTAACCCTATAAACAAAGGCGCCACTTGAGATATCTTGGCGTATTTTTTGAATATTTGATTCAATATTAGAACTAAATGGACCAATTAGAATTTTTACTACTTTGTTACCATTTACAACAACTTCATGAGTTGTGTATTTATAGCCATTAGCTGTAATTCTTTTAATCAAAGCACTATTTCTATCGAGTTTAGATACAGATGCAACTTGAATATATGTTCCCTTAGCTAGGCCACTTGTAGTAGTTGGCTCTTTTTTAGGTTCTACCTTTTTAACTGGTTCTGATTTTTTAACTGGCTCTTTTTTAGGTTCTGATTTTTTAACTGGTTCTACCTTTTTAACTGGCTCTTTTTTAGGTTCTACCTTTTTAGCTGGTTCAGATTTTTTAACTGGTTCTTTTTTGTTATCTTTAACAGCTGGAGCAGTTGCACCAAATGGCTCTTCAACTTTTGGAGGTAGCACTGGCACAATCATACTAGGCGTAGTATCCATGGCAGCTTGAGCATTTTTATACTCATTTACGATATTTTCAAAACTCTCTTTAGAATTTGAATTATCACTAACAATTGGCACTTGTTCAAAAAGGTCATTTGAGCCACTATTATCTGATGTATTAGCAGGCAACTCAGCAGGTAGTAATAGACTATCAGATATATCGTTAACCTTTTTAGTATCATTTGAATTTAAAAACTTCACAACAATCAATACTACAACAAAAATGATAACTAGCAACGCCACACCAATTAAAATTTTGCGTATACCACCAGACTTTTCCTCTTCGTTTTTATCTAGCAAGATATCTTGTAAATTATTATTTTCTTCCATAATTTATCCTTTACATATGTTTTGACCAGCTAGCACCACGCTCTTTTTGATAGAGCTCATATGGCAAGGCTAGAATATTATACTCTAATGGCATATCCATAGTAGGAAACATTCTCCACTCTTGAGGTAACTTTTGTGATAGCATCACTGATAGTTTATTAGCTATTTGACACCCTTCCATAAAGGTTGTATGACCTTTATGGACATATAGATGTAAATGACCAGGGGTTTTGGTCTCATAAGCTGTGAAATTTATAAACCCCTCTTCTCTTAGTAGTAGCTGAGCTCTATGCCAAAAGCGTTCAGGCATTCTGCCATTATAGTCAAAAACAATATTTTCAACCTTATTTAACCTATTAATCAAAGAGTGTGCCACAATTATTTTACGCTCAGCATGTTCTCTTTGTATTGCTAGGCTAAGCGGTTCATCTACTCTTTCAAATTTATCAAAAAAATACCTACCCTTATGCTCAATCTTTTTTACAGTTAGATCACGCTTAATATAATAGTGGTCGGTTATCATTTTGATAAGCGATAGATCTGTGCGCTGCATTAAAATGTCGCCTTATTATAGATGATAAATTGATGAGCTAAATCTTTTAATTCAG
The DNA here is from genome assembly GCA_017506845.1 of Campylobacter sp. Lineage (GTDB taxonomy): Bacteria > Campylobacterota > Campylobacteria > Campylobacterales > Campylobacteraceae > Campylobacter. Next base: position 11,968 of record JAFVMP010000174.1, on the reverse strand, counting down.
CTGCGATTTTGCGTTGTTTATCAGTATTATTGATATCATCTAATACATCAGCTATACGATTTGCAATTAACTCAAATTCAGCCTCTTTCATACCTCTAGCAGTAAGAGCTGGGCTACCTACTCTAATACCGCTTGTTACAAATGGGCTTCTAGTCTCACCTGGAACTGTATTTTTATTTACTGTGATTCCTGCATTGCCTAAAGCTATATCTGCATCTTTACCGCTAAAATCTTTATTTAAAAAGCTAACAAGTACAAGGTGATTATCAGTACCACCACTTACTAAATCATATCCACGACTAATTAATACCTCGCCAAGTTTTTTAGCATTTGCTTTTACTTGTTTAGCATATACTTTCCACTCATCGCTTAGATTATGTTTAAAGCCTACAGCCTTACCAGCAATAACATGCATTAATGGCCCACCTTGGATTCCTGGGAAGATTGAGCTATTTATTTTTTTAGCAAACTCTTCATCATTTGTCATGATAATACCGCCTCTTGGGCCTCTTAAAGTTTTGTGAGTTGTAGAGCTTACCACATGGCAGTGAGGGAATGGATGAGCATGCTCACCAGCTACTACTAAACCAGCAATATGTGCAACATCAGCAAATAGATATGCACCAACACTATCAGCTATCTCTCTAAAGCGTTTAAAGTCAATCTCTCTAGTATATGCACTTGCACCACATACAATCATTTTTGGTTTTACTATATTTGCAATATCAGCTACTCTATCATAGTTAATTCTGCCATCAAGCTCAACACCATAAAAAAAGCTCTCATAATACTTACCTGAGCTTGATACTTTAGCACCGTGAGTTAAGTGACCGCCATGGCTTAAGTCCATACCTAAAATCTTATCTCCTGGTTTTAAGAAAGCACCATAAACACCTTGATTTGCTTGTGAACCACTATTTGGTTGAACATTAGCAAACTCACATCCAAAAAGCTTTTTACATCTATCAATTGCAATCTGCTCAATTTCATCTACAAATTCACATCCACCATAGTATCTCTTACCAGGATAGCCCTCAGCATATTTATTTGTAAGAACTGAACCCATAACTTCCATAACTTCAGGATATGTAAAGTTCTCACTAGCAATCATCTCTAAATGATCGCATTGACGCTCAAGCTCTTTATTTAAAAGAGCGTAAATCTCTTTATCATAACTTTCTAAATTCATATATACTCCTTAATTTTTTGGTTTCATCGCTGGAAATAATATAACATCGCGAATTGATTTTTTATTTAATAGTAGCATTACCAACCTATCAACGCCAAGACCCCAACCAACAGTTGGTGCCATACCATATCCAAGAGCCCTACAATAATCCTCATCCATCTCATGAGCTTCATCATTGCCAGCATCTTTGCTCTGTATTTGAGCTTTAAATCTCTCATATTGATCAATTGGATCATTAAGCTCATTAAATGCATTTGCTAATTCACGACCAGCGATAAATAGCTCAAATCTCTCTGCGATTTCAGGATTTTCATCACTTCTTCTAGAAAGAGGTGAAATTGAGATAGGAAAATCTGTTATAAATGTAGGATTAATTAGCTTACTTTCAACATAATTATCAAAAAGTTCAGCTTGTAAATGACCAAGATCAAGCTTTTCATTTGCTTCAAATTTATCCTCTTTTAATTTAGCCAATATCTTCTCTTTATCGCTTATAATTTCTCTATCTAACCCACCGATTTCTACAAGTGCATCAAGATATTTAATCCTTTTAAATGGCTTAGAAAAATCGATATTTTGACCATCAAATTCAATAATTTTGCCTAAATTTAACTTATCGAGCAATGTAGCAAATAGCTCCTCAGTCAGATCCATAACTTCAAAATAATCATGCCAAGCCCAATAAAATTCAATACTAGTAAATTCAGGATTGTGAGTTAAATCCATTCCTTCATTTCTAAAGCAACGATTCATCTCAAATACTGCTTCCATACCACCTACAATAAGTCTTTTTAGATACAGCTCAGGAGCGATTTTGAGATATCTATCTACACCTAATGCATTATGATGAGTAACAAATGGTTTAGCATTTGCTCCACCAGCTATTGGGTGCATCATAGGAGTCTCCACCTCTAAAAATCCACGCTCTTCAAAAAATCTTCTAATGGTACTAATAATAATTGAACGCTTAAGAAAATCGCCCCTTACACCCTTATCCATAATCATATCTAGGTATCTTTGGCGATATCTTGTCTCTATATCAGTTAATCCATGAAATTTCTCAGGCAATGGAGATATAGCCTTAGCAGCTAATACAACCTCACTTGCATGCAAACTAAATTCACCAGTTTGAGTAATAAAAGCATAACCTTTTACAAGCACTATGTCACCAACTTCAAGATTTTTCTTAAATTTCATATAGCACTCTTCGCCAATACTAGCTAATGAGTAGTAAATTTGAACATTATCATTCTCATCTTCAATATTGGCAAATGTAGATTTACCAGCAACTCTTTTTAGCTTAATTCTGCCAGCTATTACTACCTCTTTAGTAGCTTTTTTCTCTCCATCAGGTAGATCTTTTATATAGCTAAATTCATTTTTAAACTCAGCTATACTCATCTCACGCTTTAAAAAATGCGGATATGGGCTAACACCCATCTGTCTTAACTCATCAGCTTTAGCAAGACGAGTTAGCTCTAATTCATTATCAAAAATCAATTAAATTCCTTTTATCTTTTGTTTATTGCATTCACTACAAACACCATATAGTTGCATAATATGGCCAGTAAGCTTAAAGCCATGCTCTTTAGCAATTGCTAATTGACGCTTTTCTATAATCTGGTCTTCAAACTCAACTATCACACCACACTGCCTACAGATCATATGGTCGTGATGTGGTTTATTAGCTAGTTCAAATTTCTTACCCTGGGCACCAAAACTAATAGAAGTTACCATACCTGATTCTTCAAGTAAATTTAGGCTTCTATAAACTGTAGCAATACCGACATTTAGCCCCGGATGGCGTTCTTTGATATACAAATATAACTGCTCTGGGGTAAAATGCTCACTATTATTATATAATGTTTGTAAAAGCACTTCACGCTGTTTGGTATATTTTAAACCATTATCTCGTAATACCCTCTTAAATCTCTCTAGCAACGCATCATATTCAATATTTTCTATCATTGCTCCACCTTAGTTAAATTTTCTTCTACTCCCTCAACACTATCTAAAAGCTCAGGAACGACAATCTGACCACTCTCTACACTCTCTTTCACTTTGCTAACATCCATTGCCATAATAAATTGACCAGCACTTAATAATATTGGATAGACCTTGCTACCTTCAAAAAATGGAGATATTTTTTGATTAAGTATTGAAATTTTTGATACAATCGCAGCCAAAATAGCAAGAACTAAAAATATCTTTGCTGCTCCAACAAAAAATCCCAATAATCTATCCACAAATCCCAATCCGCTCATTTTTAACATCTTTGATAGTAGATTACCAAGCATCAAACATACAAACCAAAATACTAATAAAGCAAGCAAAAATCCAAAGAAAAATTCTGCCGAATCACTGAGTTGATATATATAAAGACTTATTAAATCTCCAACTAAATTTGCATTTCTACTAGCGATAATCACACCACCAATAATACCTATAAGGCCAAAAACTTCTTTAATAAGGCCATTTATAATACCCTTAATTCCTAAAATAATTACTACAGCGATAATAATAATATCAAACCAAGTAATAAAATCCATCAATTCTTCTCCATTAATTTAAATTTGTCGCATTAAATTGCATCGCAATATCTTTTGTTATTATATTTTCATCTAGTGCTTTTTGTATCTCGTTTGCCATAATTCTCATACCACTTTGCGAGCTACCAAGTTGCATTTGAGAGAGGATTTGATGAATTTTCCCCTCTCTTATTAAATTTGAAATTGCGATATTATTTAGCATAATCTCAAAAAGCGCAACCCTACCTCCACCAATTTTTGGGAGTAAATTTTGAGAAATTACAGCTATTAATGATGAGGCTAAAGAGCTTTTGATATATGCTTGATCACTTGTAGCAAAACTATCTATTATTCTATTTATAGAGCTTACAGCTGAGTTTGTATGTAGTGTTGCAAAGACCAAATGCCCTGTTTGAGCCGCTTCAATAGTCATTGCCATAGTCTCTTTATCACGCATCTCTCCAACTAAAATCACATCTGGGTCCTCTCTAAGAGCATATTTTAACGCTCGTGAAAATGAGCTTGTATCACTTCCAACATTTCTATGCGAAAATAGTGAGTTTTTGCTAGTATGAATAAATTCTACTGGATCTTCAATAGTAATGATGTGTTTATTTTGACTTTGATTTATCTCATTTAAAATAGCTGCTAGCGTAGTGCTTTTACCACTTCCTGTAGCTCCAGTTATTAGAATTAGCCCCTTTTGTTTCTTAGCTAAATCAAATAATATATCGGGTGCGCAAATATCATCGAGCGTTGGTATCTCTAGCGGTATAGTACGAAATGCAGCTGAGAGCTCACCATTCATAGTATAATAATAATTTACTCTAAATCTACTATTGCCAAGATCAATAGAAAAATCAAGCTCTTTAAATTTTTTTAATTCAGCTTTTTGCTCTTCATCTATAAGTGGTAGGCAAATTTCTTCTATATCATTTGGTGTTAGAACTACATTTCCTGTAGAAACTAGCTCTCCATCAATTCTAATCTTTGGCATACTTCTAGCTACTAGGTGTAAATCACTAGCTTTCTTATCTATTACCAAATCAAGCAAAGATCTTATAGCCATATTCTACTCGATAATTTTTGGAACTTCAAAACTTTTGCCCTGTTTTTGTGGAGCATTTTGTAAAATTATATCTATTACATCACTCTTGCGTGGTTCATCATCTCTAAGTGGAGTTCCACCGCTTACAGTACTTACTGCAGCTTCTATGCCATCTAAATTTAACTCATTTAAAACATCAACAAAATCGACAATCTTGCTAAGTTGACCCTTAAACTCTTCACGCTTATCATCCGGAATCTTTAGTGCGCTTAATTTCTCCAATTTTTCAAGCATTTTATCATCAATTTGCACAGTTTCACCCCAAATTTAAAATTTTTGAGCGATTATATCATAAGTTTTCTTAGATAGAAATTATCAATATCAGGAACTTTTTAATAATTACATTTTTATTTGTTAGATTTAAGATAATTTATGATAAAATTAGCAAATTTTTTATTTTTAAAGGATATTACTTTGGCAGTTAAAGAGAATATTGACTATATTAAAAATGAGATTAGCTCTCAAGAACAACTATTAGAAAGCGCTATAAAAAGTGAGAGATTTTTTAAACGCAATAAAAAGAGCTTTATCGCTGCAGGAATTGTTATAGTTATTGCGCTTGTTGGTTATAGCATATCAAATGCTTTACAAGAAGCTAGTAAAGCAGAAGTTAATAAAGCCTATAATACCTTAATAAATCACCCAGACGATAGTAATGCAAAACAAATTTTAATATCTAAAAACCCATCTTTATATGCTCTTTTTGTAATTAAAACAGCTGATTTAAACTCAACTACAATTATAGATGAGGCGATCAATTTAGAGATCGATCCGCTTTTAAAAGAAATTTTAGTAAATTTAAAAGGCCAAGAATCGGCTAAAATTTTATCAAATTATAATGCCTTAATCGATGGTTATGAACTATTAAAAGATGGCAAAACCGATGCTGCAAAGGCTGAATTTGCAAAAATTCCTCTTAATTCACCACTTCAACAAATTGCTAAAAATTTAGAGCATTATCAAGGAAAATAGTATGAATTACAAAGCTTATATTCTATCATCTTTAATGCTTTTTATACTTGTTGGTTGTTATACTAAAAGAGAGTATTATAAACCTGAGAGCGTATCTAGTAATATAGAATTTACTGGCTCATTAAGCTCAGCTATTCAACAAACTAGCAAATATGGTGCTGTATTAAAAAATGGTAGTGTGCTACTAAAAAGTGGAAAGATTATAGAGCTAAATTTGCTTAAAGATGATAACTTTTTAGGAGAGTATCAAGATAAGCTTTTAGTTGCTAATATTGATGGCTCATTTAAAGTATTAGTTGATAGCGATGAGTATTACACAAATAAATTTAACACTCGCATAGTCTCAGCATCTATAAATGATAATCATCTAGCTGCTCTAAGTGCTGATAATACTATATACCTTATTGATATGATTAGTGATACAATTCTTTTGGAGTATAATATCGGTATAACCTATGCAATCGATGCAAAGATGGCAAATCCAATATTTCTAAACTCAATTATAGTATATCCAACACTTGATGGCAAGATTATGATTGTTGATAGAGCTAATGGAAGAATTTTACGTGATGCAGTTGTTAGTAGTGAGCCGTTTTTTAATAATATTATATTTCTTGATTTGCTAGGCGATAAAATGTTTGCAGCGAGTGCTACAAAATTTATGGCAATTGACCCTAATGGTGTTAAATATTATGATGGCCAAATAAAAGATGTTTTAATTTACTCTGGTAAAATTTATATTTTCTTAAAAGATGGAGTGGTAGAGATTTTGGATTTGGAGCTAAATAAAATTGGCAGTCAAAACTTTAAATTTGCCATATTTGCAGGTGCAATTCCACAAGATGATAAGCTATATATCTTTGAAAAAACCGGATATATGTTTATAACAGATCTAAATTTACAAAATACTCAAGTAATTGAGCTAGACTCAGAAATTAGCAAAAAAAGCTTCACAGGTGCGGACGCTTTCTACTATGATAATGAGATACTAAAATTAAAATAATGGATAATAGAATTTGTAATATTTTTAACCAGCATAAAATTCTACTTAAAAATTTACGCACTCTTGATATTAAAGAGTTTAGTAAAAAGCGTAATTATCAGCTATTTTTAGGAATAGATAAAAGCGGATTTTATAATCTTATCTTTTTTAGAGATTCAAAAAGTAGATTTGTGAGTAAAGAACTTGAGGAGCTAAGACAAATTAGCGAACTTGTTAAGAGGAAATTTGATACAAATATAGTTAAATTTGGACTTTTTTACAGCTCGCCGATCTGTTCAAAGGTTCTAAAATCAAATTCAGATTGGAAATTTTATGATTTTATGTGATATTGGAAATACAAATGCCTCATTTTTTGATGGTAGAAGAGTTTGGAATTTAACCATTGATGAATTTATGGCTTATGAGCCAACAGAAAAAATTTACTACATTAATGTAAATGATAAAGTTGAACAAAAACTTTTAAACCATTTATTTATCGATATTTCATCATATATTAAGTTAAATAGCACATATATTGGTTTAGGTATTGATAGGGCTGCTGCATGCTATGCTATAAATAATGGTCTAATTGTAGATGCTGGAAGCGCTATAACTCTTGATTTAATGGCAAATGGTTGTCATATTGGTGGCTTTATAATTCCTGGGATATCTACAACGCTTAAAAGTTTGCAAAATATCTCACCACGACTAAATTTACCACTAAATACAAATATAGATCTAGATTGCCTACCGCAACGCACACAAGATGCTATCAGCTATGGAATAATCAAACCAATTGTAAGTTTAATTAGCGATTTTTCAAGCCAAAAAACAATATATTTTACTGGCGGCGATGGAGAGTTTTTATCTAGATTTTTTAACCAATCATTATATGATAAAATGCTGATTTTTCGTGGTATGCAAAGAGCTATAAATGAAAATAAGGAGATTTTATGCTAAGCATAGCATTACCAAAGGGTAGAATTGCCCAACAAACTTTGGATATTTTTAGCCAGATTTTTGGAGATCAGTTTGAATTTGAAGATCGCAAGCTTATTATGCAAAAGGGCAATTTTAAATTCTTAATGGTTCGCAATCAAGATATTCCGACATACATAACAGAAGGTGCTGCAGATATAGGCGTAGTTGGCCTTGATGTACTAGAAGAACATAGATGCGATGTGCTTAGATTGCTTGATCTTGGACTTGGGCGATGCAAGGTTTGCATTGGTATTAAAGAAAACCAAAAACTAGACTATAACAAACCAGAGCTAAAAATTGCTACAAAAATGCCAAATATTACCAAAAATTATTTTGACCAAAAAGCGATTGCAGTTAAGATTATTAAACTTTATGGCTCTATTGAGCTAGCTCCACTTGTTGGACTTAGCGATGCTATTGTGGATATTGTTGAAACCGGCACTACAATGAGACAAAATGGCCTAAAAGTAGCTGAAGAAATAATGACTAGTAGCGCTCATTTGATTGCTAATAAAAATAGTTTTATAACTAAACGTGATGAAATTTTATCACTTTATCATCAGATAAATAGCATAATCCAAAACTAAATTTAAGGCAAAATATGAGTCCATATATTTTTATTCCACTATCTACGCTGATTTTTTTGGGAATAAATTTATATACTTATAAGCGTCTTAAACAAAACTTGATATTGATCAAATTTAAATGGAGTTTACGGGTAGTTTTTGGGTTAATATTTTTATTTGAAGTAGCCTATTTTATATCTATTAAAAGCTCTTTGCTACCATCGCTAATCTATCAAATTTCTATCATCTGTATTGGCGTGAGCTTTATGCTTTTTTGTACCATTTTACCATTTCATATTGCACTACTTTTTATTAGTAAACTTAGTAAAAATTCTCAAAAAATTGCCAAATTTATAGTAGATATCTGTGTAATTTTTGGCTTTTTTATGTATATTATAGTAGGTGCTTATAATGCTAATTTTAACACTATTATTACTACCAAAGAAATAAAGATTAAAAATCTTAAAACTCCGCTAAATTTAGCCATAATTACTGATGTGCATATCGGACAATTTTATCAAAAAGATTTTATGGCCAGCCTTGTTGATAGGATAAATTTACTCCGTCCAGATGCTTTGCTAATCGTAGGCGATTTGGTTGATTTAAAAAGCGATGAGTTAAAAGACTTTCTTGAACCACTCAAAGGTGTTCAGAGCAAATTTGGTACTTTTATGGTTGTTGGAAATCACGAATATTATCATGGCCTTAGTGGATTATTGGATAAATTTAAAGAGCTTGGAATTAAGGTTTTAGAAAATGAAAATCTTAATATTGGTGGAGTAAATTTAGCTGGTGTTTATGATATTACAGGCTTTAAAATGGGTGAGTTTGTTCCTGATTTTGTCAATGTATTTAATGGCATTAATCCAAATTTACCTACAATTTTGCTTACTCATCAGCCTCGTTCACTCAAATATTTAGAACGTGATGTAGATCTAGTTATTTGCGGACATACGCATGGTGGGCAGATTTTTCCATTTTCGCTCCTAGTATGGCTAAATCAAAAATATGTCTATGGATTATATAATATCAATAATAATATGCAATTATACGTTAGTAGTGGTGCTGGGCTTTGGGGGCCGCCATTTAGAGTTTTAACAAATAGTGAGATTGTATATTTAAAACTTAGAGGAGAGTGATATGGATTATAATAAATTTTCAAACTACTTTGGGTTAGTGGCTCACTACAAATTTCCAAAATGGCTACAAAATACTATAAATAATTGGTATGTTAACCATTTTAAAATCGATATGAGCGAATTTAATCCAGTGCATAGTTATGATAGTCTAAACGCACTCTTTACTAGAAAACTAAAATCTCCAAGAATCATTGGTCCTGGCATCGTCTCTCCAAGTGATGGATTAAGCTTAGAATGTGCAAAAGGGGATAATCTAAGAGCTTATAGTATAAAATCACGAGAGTATAATATAGATGAATTGCTAGGTAAATCACTTAAAATAGGCGAACTGGATGATGAATTTGATTACCTAAATATCTATCTCTCGCCACGAGATTACCATCACTATCACGCCCCATGCGATATACAGATTTTAAGTCTTGAGTATACGCCTGGTAAATTATTTAGCGTAGCAAAAAGCGCTCTTTTAAAACATGATAATCTCTATGCTCAAAATGAACGTGTAACATTAAAAATCCGCCTACAAAATGGCAAACTAGCATGGATGGTTTTTGTAGGGGCATTAAATGTTGGTAAGATGAAATTTGACTTTGAGCCACAAATTACAACTAATGCAAATTTAAGTGCTGCATTTTATGAGTATAATAACTTATACTTAAAAAGTGGTGAACATATCGGTAATTTTGAGCTAGGTTCTACCATTGTAATTATCAGCCAAAATGGTGCTATAAACTACACTATAAAATCAGATGAACCGTTAAAACAGGGTCAAAGCATTGGAAAGCTTGGATAAATCAATATCAAATTAAGCAATTAGTATCTATTTAGTAATTGATAAATTTGACTAAAGGCCAATTATAACTTTAGTAATTACTATTCATATAAAATAACTAGCACTTTTTATCAAAGATAAATTATTTAATAGTAATTACTGCGTTTGAGCAACTTTTAAACATTTTTAAAAATTTAAAATCTATATCAAATACAAAATAAAGACTATTAATTTAATTTTGCTAAAGCATTCTTAAATACTACCAAATCAAACACTAAACTATTTGTATATTAATGATACTATTGATAATAAAGCTAAATTTAACCTAAAATATAACTATAAATTATTTAATATTTCAAATATAAGAAAAATGAGAAGTAAGCTAGTTTAAATAACTAAAATTTAAAGATATTTTATCTTATATATATTTTTAACCTATAGCTTAGCGCTAAAATAAAATAAATTGCAACACCTTATTATTATAAGAGTTGCAATAGTAAAAATTTAGCAAAGCAAATTCGCTAAAATCAAATTTAAAAATACTACCCTACTTCCCAGCTTTTAATTTCGCAGCTAACTTCTCAAGATTCTCAATCCTGCTCTCATGACTTGGGTGTGTACTTAAAAACTCAAATCCGCCATCGCCTGAATGCTCTTGCATCTTTCTCCATAGTGAAGCAGCAGCATCTGGATTGTATCCAGCCATATATGATAATTCTAACCCAATCTCATCACTTTCACTCTCATGCGAACGGCTAAATGGTAGCGAAATACCCACATTAGCAGCCACATTTGCTACGCCTAATATCGTGTTATCTACGCCAAACATCGATGCCACGCTAATGAGTCCATTTTTTACTAATTCTTGGCTTTGTTGCTCTCTTACATGCTCTCTTAAAGCATGAGCAATCTCGTGAGCTAAGATAAATGCTATCTCATCATCATTTAATTTTAGTTTTTCTACAATTGCTGTATATACTGCTATTTTACCACCAGCCATACACCAAGCATTGATAGTATCACTAGTAATAACATTAACTTCCCAATTCCATTTAGCGCTATCTTCTCTAAAATATGGCGCTTTGGCAATTAATTTATTTGATATATCTCTAACTCTTTTGGTTAGTTTTGGGTCTTTATTTAGAGTGTTTGAAGCTTTAGCTTGAGCAATTACATCACTATAAGCCTTAGCTGAAGCCTCATTAATCTCATCGCTAGATACTAGCATTAATTGCGACCTATCCACTTGCGATTTGCCAACATTTGTTGTATTTTGCATACAACCAGCAAGCATCGCCACAAAAAAAACTAATAAAAATTTTTTCATTATTACTCCCTAGATCAATTTATATTATTTTATCTAAATTTCTTAAACCCAATCATTACCCAATCAAACTAAATGCCAAAATTTAGTATATATTTATCAAATTTTTCTAGAATTTAAGATAATTTTAGCTATAATCGGACTCTTTATACAAATTTTAAAGGTTAAAAATGAATAAATGGAATAAAGATAGCTGGAGAGATTATAATATTTTACAACAACCTATATATCCTGATATTGCAAAGCTTAGAGCATGCGAAGATAAACTTAGCAAGCTTCCACCACTTGTATTTGCTGGCGAAGTAAGAAACTTACAAGCTGAACTAGCAAAAGTCTCCCAAGGTAATGGATTTTTACTTCAAGGTGGCGACTGCGCTGAGAGTTTTATAAATTTTAGCGCAAATAGT
>JAFVMP010000173.1 GCA_017506845.1 Campylobacter sp. | reverse complement strand
GGGCACTTTAGAGGACGGTGCCGTTGCTTTGACCGAGCTGGGCAAAAATGTTGCCCAAGGGACTAAAGAAAAACTGGAAGCAACCGAAAAGGCGCTGATGTATGGCGATTTTTCGGTCTTTGATGGGGGTTATGAGATATTGTGATTTTTGCGTAATGCCAGATAGTAGGCCTGGGATTAAATTTACTACTTTAAACGATGGAAGGCTAAAGTGCAGCGCATGTGTAAATCACGAAAATAAACAAAAAATCGATTATAAAGCCAGATTTAAAGAGCTTGAGGCTTTATGTGACAAGCATAGGGGCAGAAACGGCTCAAATGATTATGATTGCGCTATTGCTGTAAGCGGTGGCAAAGATAGCCATTTTCAAGTACATATAATGAAAGAAAAGCTTGGAATGAATCCAGTGCTTTTTAGCGTTGAAGATAACTTTACGATGACGCAAGCTGGCAAGAGCAATCTAAAAAATTTAAGCCAAGAGTTTGGTTGCCATATAATCTCTTTAAAGCCAAATATTAAGACACAAAAAGCATTAATGCTATATACATTTAAAAAATATGGCAAGCCTACTTGGTATATAGATCGCCTAATATATAGCTATCCATTTGCTATGGCGGCTAAATTTAATACTCCACTTTTAATTTATGGTGAAAATGTAAGCTATGAATATGGCGGACACGACTCAGCTGAGACTCCAAGTGCTAAGGATATATTTTTAAATGGCGTAGCTAGCGATATAGATCTAAGCGGAGTGGATATAGACCCAAAAGATCTGCAATTATTTTATGACCCAGCTAGTTCAAACTATATAGATAGCCTTGAGCCAATATATCTAAGCTATTTTATTAAATGGAACTCATATTCTAACTATATTTTTGCAAAAAGCAGAGGTTTTAGCGATTTAAAAAGCGAATGGGATAGAACTCATACTATTGAGGATTTTGATCAAGTAGATACTATAGCATATACTGTGCATGCATGGATGAAATATCCTAAATTTGGCCATGCTACGGCTACAGATTATGCCTCTAGACTAGTAAGATATGGGCTATTAGATAGAAATAAAGCCATTGAGCTAGTAAAAGAAAGAGACCACGCACTAGATCCTAGATGCGTAGAGGATTTTTGTAATTTTATAGGTATTAGCAAGTCTGAATTTTGGAAGATTATAGAGAGTCATTATAATCTTGATATATTTGCTAAAAATGAATTTGGCGAGTATAAGCTAAAATATGAGATAGGTTAAATTTGAATTTAATATATATTTTTATAATCAAACTTTACAACAAAGGAAAGCTATGAAACATATCAAAAGATTAAAAGATATAGGTGTTGCCAGTGGAGTTGGTGCTATAATGGCCTTTGGTCTAGTAGGTTGTGGCGATCAAGGAAGCTCAAACGGAACACAAGAATCAGCAGTTCAGCAAGCTGTCCAAAAACAAGGCGCAACTGTATTTATAGAAAAAAACAGCGATGGAAGCTATAAGATTGCTGATGAGTTTCCAAGTAATGAAACTAGAATATTCTTGCGTGAGGCTGGTGCAGATGGTACAATGAGCGAAAGACTGCTAAGTCAAGCTGAAATAGATAAACTACTTCAAGAAGAAAATGCTAAAATTGAAGCTGGAACCAGTAATTTAACTAATGCAAACTTAAGCAGTGGAAGTGGCGGATTAGGGCTTGGAGAGGCTATACTAGCTAGCGCAGCTGGAGCGATAATTGGAAGCTGGATAGGCTCAAAACTATTTAATAATCCAGCCTATCAAAACAGCCGCCAAGGCGCATATCAAAACCCAAGCGCTTATAATAGAAGTGTAAATAGCTTTAACAAAGCTGGTACTGCTAATACTGCAGCAGGAACTCCAAGATCTAGTAATACTGGTAAAAGCGGATTCTTTGGCGGTGGAAGCGGTAGTGGCTCAAGTCAAGCTACTGGAGGATGATGATTTTGGCTTAGATTTTGCTTGTTTTATTTAAATTCACAAAGGCAAAGATATGATAATTAATAATGAATTAAATACCAAGCTAATAAATATAGCTAAAAACCAAGCTATTATGAATCAAAATGCCAAATTTGATAAAATTTTGCAAGATCTATCTAGCGATAATTCAAGATTAACCTCAGCCATCTCAAACGCATCAAATATGGCAAATAGCGACTCTAAGCTTTTTGCTACATTTGACTTTATGCAAGCTATGAATCAGCTACTCTATGGCAATCCAAGCGATGCTGAGCGTTCTAAACTGCTAAGCAAGATGCAAAAGATTGCAAATAATATTTAAAACGCTATTAAAAGCTTAAATAAAGCGTAGCAATTTTTTAAATAGTGTTATTTACTAAAGATTGTTACGCTTTTTACTGCTTAAAATGCAGATATTTTATGATTTAAACTAAAAAGGATAAAAATGGATAACTCTTTATCAGCTTACCTTACAAAATACGATACACAAGGCTATGGTTTGCAATTCCCAGATGGACATGTTATTAGATTTTATGAGCGAATTTTAAATTTTGCACTACAAAAAACTAGTGGAAATTTATTAGATTTTGGCTGTGGTAATGGTGTTCATTCTAAATATTTCGCACAGCGTTCAGGGGGGGGGTATTAGGCCTTTTGGTATTGATATTGTGCCAAGCCTAGCTCAAATTTGGCATAATGATCCACTCATTTGCGAACAAGATTTTCACATCATTACACCAAACGCTTCATTTTCTCATCTTTTTACTCAAAAGATGGATTTTATATTTGCTAATCAAAGTCTTTACTATCTCACAAAAGAAAATTTTGCTACTACACTTAAAGAGCTTTATGATATTTGCAATGATGGTGCTATAATATTTGCTACAATGATGGCAAGTGAATGTTATGACCTCTACCAAAAAAGCAAGCCTTTGCCAAATGGCCTAACACATATCCAAGGCACTCCAACTAATAGAATGAGTGAAGACTCATATATTAGATTTACAAGAGATATCGATGAGTTAAAAGCAGATTTTGGGCTATTTGAGCCACTTTACTGGGGTGATTACACACCAATAAATCTATATAATTTTGAAGGTAGTTCAAGGCATTTTATATTCATTGGAAGAAAATAGCTTTACATTAAAGTAAATTTCAAATATTTTTATGCTCGTTTTGCTATTTTGCAAAAACGAGCAACACAATCGCTAATAGTCATAAAACCTTAATAAAAATAAAGCTTAAATACCAAATTTAAATGCTATAATTTCCAACTTATAAATAATAGCACAAAAGGATTAAATTTGAAGCTTAAAAAAATTAAACCACTTGATAATGGATATTTAGAAAGTATTGGATTTGGATGGCATACCGATCTTGATGGTAGTAGATATATAGCAAATGAGCTAGTAAGCATAACCCAAGATGAAGCCGAGGCATTTTATGAAGCGACAAATGAGCTATATGATATGTATGTAGCTGCTGCTGAGTATGTTATTAATAATGATCTATTTCACGAGCTTGGGATTCCATTTAATCTAGTTGATACTATTAAAGCTAGCTGGGAAAATGATGTTCATTGGCACCTTTATGGTAGATTTGATTTAGCTGGAGGCATAGATGGTAAGCCTATTAAATTAATTGAATTTAACGC
>JAFVMP010000172.1 GCA_017506845.1 Campylobacter sp. | reverse complement strand
TCTCTTTAGAGCGCCTTGGATTCCAGTAGTACGAGCATTAGTACCATCTGGATTGCCTCTATAGCTACCATCTCTTACAGCTGCTATCATAGCATCTAAATCTTTAAAAATATCCACACTTGGCTCATCTATGCTAATCATATTATTAGCAGTAAAGTTAAATAGCGAGCCTTCTACGCTAGAGTTAGCATCTTTTCCAAACTCAGGCTTACCAGCGCTAAACTCTTCAAAAATTGTAACTTCGATATTTGTAGCAGTTGAGCTTTTATCAGTAACTTGCATTTGACCACGATAATTTAATTCTACATTTACACTCGCACTAGCTGCATCAACTGCTTTATTATAGGCTTCAAATCTACCAGTAGCATATACAGGATCATTTATAACTATATCTTTTATTTTTTGCATTATATTTTCATTGGCTTGAGTTGCACCATTAAAAGCCTCATCAACTGCATTATCAATTATTGTAAGAATTTCTTGGTCGTTAATATTATTTTTTAATCCTGTTTTAACTGCATTAATATCTGTTACTTGTGGTGGATTTTGATTAACAACAGTATTAAACAACCCATTCATATTAGTATTAAATGCATTTGAAATATCATCGTCAGGCATATTTCCAGCTGCTACCATAGCTACTATATCATTTATCTGCTTGTAGCTGATATCATTGGCGCTAGTTACTACGCCATCGGTTTTTTGAGTAGCTTCATTGTATTTACCTAGCATAATATTGCCTTGATAAACTGGATTAGCTGGTGGATTTACTGGATTACCATCTTGATCAACTTGAGTAATACTTAGAGATGTAGCCTTAGGGTCGCTAGCAGAAATTGGGTCAGTAAACTGAATTTTTACCTCATAATAATTGCCATTTTTAGATTTAATATGCATTGTCATATTGCTATCTTTGTTATCTTGCAGTCCAGCTCCGGCTACATCTTTTAGCTTAGTAGCATCAGTAGCAAATGTATTTTTACCCTTGACTACTTGAGAGACTGAACCAGTTAGGATATTATCTTTTTGGGCAAATTGTAGCTTGTTATAGTCAGTAGCATCGTTTTTAACCCCTAGAGTGTCTTTAAAGTCGCTTTTGATAAATTCAGTTAGATATACTTTGCCATTTTTGACATTTTCTTCGATAGTTTCTAAATCGGTTAAGGCACTTACATCAACCCATGAACCATCTTTATCACGAACTTTGGTAGTTGACATATTTTTAACTTGGTTTGCATCATTTGAATCAAAAATTTTAAAATCAGCTGCATCTATACCATTATTATTTAAATCATCTAAATCCAAAGCAAATGGAGGGTTGCCAAAATTCCCGGCAACCGCTTGACCATTTACTTGAATTTGACCATTGTTATTTGTAATTGTATAGGTAATGTTATTTTTCACGGCTTTTATTTCTGTAATATTACCTTTATCATCTCTAGTAGTTGTTACTTTGTAATCATCAGCAGTATTTGGATTGATATTTATTTCAATATCACCAAGTTTATACTTCTCAGTTGATTGTTGCGGAGTAAGGCCAAATAGATGAAGCTCCATCATCTGATTACCATTTCTAATATCAGTTATCTCGATTTGGCCGCTATTATTTAGAGTTACTTTAACTAATGGATTTTTGCCATCTTTATCATTGCCTAGAGCGTAGCCGATATTATCTAGTAGGCTTTGGATAGATGAGTCTGGGGTCATAGTTACCTTGGTAGAAAATGTAGAACCATCTGGTTTTCTACCTTGTAAGAAAAATGTAGTTGGTTGATTTTCTACTGCTTCTATTTTAAAATCGTCCTCTTTTGGTTTATTAACCTTGTTATACTCTTCGCTACGATAGTTTTCACCTATTAAATCTCTTAAATCATCATCAAGTCCGACAAATTTCTCATTATCAGTTGGGTAAAGGAATTTATTATAATTATTAACCAAATTCACATTTGTTGTTATAACCTTTTTATAGTCATTATCCGAGCCTAGAAATAGTGATTCACCGTTGATATTGTAGTTAGAAGTTTGATTAGTGCCAATTACTGCTTTTATACTCTCAGCATTACCATTATAGTTGCCTAAATCATCAATTGGCATAGTATCTAGCGCAGTTCCTGAGAATAGATACTGGCCATTTATAGTAGTATTAGCTATATCGATTAGATTTTGCTTGATACCCTCTAGGTCATTAGCAATAGCATTACGAGAGGTTACATCGTGAATATCATTAGCTGCTTGGATTAGTTTAGTTTTAAATTCAGTTAGCTTTAGCACAAAATCATTTAACGCTTTATCGCTATTTTTTGAAAATTCAGTAGCCTTTAGTGTTGTAGATTCTACTTGTTTGAGTAGATTACTCTCATACTCCAGCCTAGCAGCATCGACATAGATACCGCTACCTTCATAGGCGTAATTGATTTTTAACCCTGTACTAAAAGCCTGCTGAGACTGATATAGTGAGTTGGAGTTCTTTTGGTAGTTATAGACATTATTGAAATTCATAAGCTGGTTGGTTATACGCATTTGCACTCTCCTAAAAATTTAGAAATTTTACAAGCAAATACTATTCCCAAACCAGCAAATTTAGCAGAAAATCCCTGCTAAATTATCATAATCCTAGTACATTTACTACTATTACAAATCCAATAGCAGAACCTATCATCGCTATTGGTAGAGTAATTATCCATGCTAGGCCAATTGGCTTTAACATTCCCCAGTTAGCATTACGATTATATAGGCCTATACCTAAAACTGCGCCTATTAAAACATGAGTTGAGCTAATTGGTAATCCCATTTTAGTAGCTATTAAGATAACAATACTAGCAGCTAGCTCAGCACTAAATCCAGTAGTAGGCAAGATCTCTGTTAGCTTACTTCCAACTGTAGTAATAACCTCTTTACCTAAAAACCATAGTCCCACGACAAGTGCTACGCCAAATGTAACCATAGCTACTGTAGGGATCACTGTGGTGCTATTAATAGTGCCACTTTTTAACACATCTAAAATCGCAGCAAATGGTCCAACGGCATTAGCGATATCATTTGCACCATGAGAAAATGCAAAAGACGAAGCAGTAAAGATCTGAAACCAGCCAAAGATTCTATTAATCCCTTTTTGCGGGTTATCTCTTTTCATCATATTAACAATCGAGAAACTAAGCAAATATGCAACCGTACCAATAACACATAAAATCCATATAGTCTCAATAGTGCTAAAAGTTAAATTCATATGTTTTAGCCCTTTAAATAGCAGTGTAGATGAGATAATCATCGCTGCAACTGCTGCTAAAATCGGGATATGAAGTCTCATATATTTCATTGTATCAATTAGCTTTTCTTGACCTTTGAACTCTCTAATCTTATCTCTAAAAGGACCACTACCTGTGATTCTCTCATCATAGCTCATAGCAATAGCTTTAAGCTCTTGAATTTGCTCTGATTCACTCTTGCTAGATAGTTCATTTATATAGTTCTTTTTAAAGGCTCTTTTTTGTGCTTTTATCGCTTTGATTTGAGCATGTAGGTCTAGACTTGGTGTGATAATTTTAGACTTAATATAGCCAAAAACAATATAAGCAATCACCCCGCCCATTAACGGAGATAAAACCCAGCTAAGAGCAATGCTGCCTATAGAACTCCATTTAACCATATCTAGGGTATTGCCATCATTATAATATAGATACCCCATCATAAGACCAGATCCAACTATACCACCTACAATAGCATGAGTAGTAGATACTGGCAAGCCCTTTTTAGTCGCTACAAATAGCCAAATTCCAGCACTCATAAGAGCTGAAAGCATAACCGCGGCAAATACCATAGGATTTATATCGCCATTATTTGGCAGTGTAACTATACCACTTCTAATAGTATTAGTAACCTCTGCACCGGCAAATACAGCACCGCTTAGCTCAAATACAGCTGCTATAATTAGCGCTTGTTTAATAGTAAGAGTCTTAGCACCTACGCTTGTACCAAATGCATTAGCAACATCATTACCACCAATATTAAAGGCCATAAATAAGCCAAAAACACTAGCTAAAATAAAAAAGATTAAATGATGGCTAGATATATATCCATATCCCCATATAAAAAAGACAACTAAAGAAATGATAAAGACTGAAGCAAAAAATAAATTGTCCCTACCCAAGCAATACCTCCGAATTTTTCTTTTATTTTAGCTTTTTAGGCTTGAATTTTGACTGAATTTATGCAATATTTTACTGATTCTATATAACTTTTAACCCTTGCTTTAGATTGATACGCAATATCAAAAGCAGTTCCATGATCTACACTAGCACGGATGATTGGCAAATTTAAACTAATATTAATTGAGCGATCAAAATATAACGCCTTAAGCGGTGCTAAGCCTACATCGTGATACATAGCTATTAGACGATTTGTAGATTTTAGCGAATTTGGTGTAAATGCAGCATCAGGTACAAGCGGACCAGTAAAAATTTCCTTACCAATTGTGGCATTGGCTGCTTCTATAGCCATTTTTATCTCTAGTTCTTCTTTGCCTCCAATAGTTCCATTATCACTAGCATGAGGATTAAAGCCTAAAACGCCTACTTTGCTAAATTTAGTTGAAGCATAAAAGTCTAATAAGAAATTTTTAACTTTATTAAATTTAATCTTTTTACTAACATCTTTAAGTGGCGTATGATCACTAAATAGTGCAACATAAAGCTCCTCGCAGCCTAGCATCATAATAGCACTAGTTTTAAAATAATCACTTAAGGCATCGGTATGCCCCTTATATGTGATCTTAGCTTTTTTCCAGCTCTCTTTATTAATTGGCAAGGTTACAAGAGCGCTAGCCTTTCCTTTAGTAGTGAAATTTAGTGCATTTTCAAAGCTAATAAATGAGAATTTGCCACTTTTTTTGCTTACTTTACCTGGCTTTATCTCAAAATCATCACCACACTCATAAATCTCAAAATTCTTTGGAATATTGATATTTAAGATTTTAGCTGCTTGGTTTAAAAGCTTAGAGTTTATAAAATATATTGGCTGGCAAATTTTACTAATCTCTTTATGAGCTTTTAACGCAATCTCAATTCCAATGCCATTTATATCGCCTACACTAATTGCAATTTTGGGTTTCATTTAATTAACTCTTTCATATCTTTTATAGCTTGGCTTAATCCAGTAAAGATTGAGCGAGCTATAATACTTTGACCGATATTTAGCTCAAAAATCTCTGGGATATTTGCTATTAAACCTACATTTTGGTAGTTTAGTCCATGGCCTGCAGCGACATTTAGTCCTATATTTTTAGCAAATTTAGCAGCCTTTTTTAATCTATCTAGCTCAAATTCAAGCGCCTCTTTAGCATTTGTATGTTCTAATGATTTTATACTAAATTTAGTCTTTGGAATATTTGAATACGCCATTAAATAGGCATTAGCAAAGCTTCCAGTATGCAATTCAATAGTATTAGCTCCTAACTCTTTAGCTGCTATTATATCATCTGAGTTTGGATCGATAAAAAGTGAAACATCAATTCCAGTCTCATTCATAGCTGCTATGGTACTAGGTAGTTCTGGACTAGCTAAATTTAATCCACCCTCAGTAGTTAACTCTTCACGCCTCTCAGGAACTATCGTAGCACGATGAGGAGAGAGCTCTAGTACAATATCAGTAATAGCAGTAGCGCACTCTAAATTTACTGGAATAGTACAAAGATTTATAATATTTATAGTATCTGTATCATCTATATGTCTGCGGTCTTCACGCAAATGTATTGTGATCTGATCTGCGCCAGCATTAATAGCAGTAAACATTGCATTTAAAATATTTGGATCATTTACCCTTCTAGCTTCTCTTAATACAGCGACATGATCGATATTTACACCTAGTTTCATATTTATCCTTATGAGTTTATATAGTTTTTTTGTTCTTTAAAATATGGTTTTAACGCTTCATACGCTAGACCAATTTTTTGAAATTTATCTGTATAGTCTTTTTGAATTTTATCTGATTTAGTAGCGTGACGATCTGGATGATAGACTTTAGTTAAATTTAAATAACTTGCTCGAACCGTCTCATAATCATCACCAACTTCACACCCAAGAGTATGAAAATGCTCTTCTAAAAGAGTAGCTAGCATACTAAATCTTCGTTTATATTCTTTAGAATTTAGCACATTAAAACGGCGTTTAAATCGCTCAAATTCCTCTTTATCGTAGTTGAAATTTACTACATATTTAAGATGTTGGCGGCTATTTATAATATTTGAAAGACTCTCTATATCTCTTAGACTTTGCGGAGTAAAAAGCAGCCAATTTTGGCGTGGAAAATACTCACAATTTACATCATTAAAACCACGCATTAGATACTTAGCAAATAGCTCTTCACTATTTTTAAGATCAAATAGCACTTTTGACTCTTCAAATCTGATATCTATATCTATTAACACCTGAAGCGAGGTCGGATTTTTATAGACTAGCTTGATATTTTTATGATGAGTTAGCCAAAACTCTACTCCGCTACCGACAGTTTTTTTATATAAATTTGCTATAAATTTAAGTAGATATTTGCGCTGGATTAGCTCATTTTCGCTATAAAATATTATAATTCTATCCCTTGAGCCTATCACATTAGCAAAGCTTTGGCGAATTTTATAAATAAGATTTAGATACAGATCGCAATCATCAGTTACTATAGTAATCGACTCTAATGTCTGTGTAAT
This sequence comes from Campylobacter sp., assembly GCA_017506845.1. Taxonomy (GTDB): domain Bacteria; phylum Campylobacterota; class Campylobacteria; order Campylobacterales; family Campylobacteraceae; genus Campylobacter. Next base: position 3,734 of record JAFVMP010000172.1, on the reverse strand, counting down.
CTTCATTTCAAGCCCTATTGTTTTATTTTAGGGCGATTAAAGCAAATATTATTCCGTTTTTAAATTTCATCTAGCCAAATAGCTAGCTCATCAAGCTCAGTATATTCTTGTAGAATTTGATATGGTTTGTAGTCGCTTTTATACTCTAAGCTTTCACAATTTTTGACATAAAATCCTAGATAAATCCATGGAAGTTTATGCGCTTTAGCTAATAAAATTTGATTTAAAAGCGAGTATTTACCAAGGCTTAAATATGCATAATCAATATCCCAAAAGCAATAAATCGAGCTAATTCCATCATTTGTAATATCTATAAGATCTACGCAAATAAGCTTATTGCCATCATAATAATCCACCTCAAAGCCAAACTCCCCAGCACCATCTACATAAACGCTAAAATAGCGTTCATAATTCATTTGGTGATACTCCCAGCCTCGCTTATTTTGCATAAATTTATGATATTTTTCATATAGATTTATATGCGCTTGACTTAGATGCGGGCGAGTTACTACAACCTCTATACCAGCATCTTTATTTTTACGGATTACTCGCCTTAAACTTTTAGTTAATTTAAATTTTTGAGCGTCTATTCTTAAGCTTTTACACTCATTGCAATCTTTACAAATTGGTTTGGAAAAATACTTGCCAAATCTTCTATAACCATGCTCAACCAAAGCAGAATTATAAGCATAAGACGCTTCATAAATATATTTATAGCTACTTCTAGAAGAACGACCATTTAGATACGCACAAGGCGTATCTAAAGTACTAAATTCAATCTCAGTCAAGTTTTTTAATATCCGAATATTTGATAAATTCCATAAATTCATCTCTTAGTCTAGCCTCTTTATCGGCTGGTTCTTGAGACTCTATGAATATATCTTTAAATTCATCTCTATTTGGATTTGGCTTTGGTTTTGAAACTGGGGCTTGAGCCTTTTGCTCTTTTACCATTTGGCCTTTTATCTCTTTTAAACTATCTAAAAAATCCATAAATTACCCATTTTCTCTACTAGATTTTACTTTTTGAATCGCTGCTGTAATAGCTGCAATTACCTCTTCTTTATTCTCTTGATTGTGATCGTGAGTATTTTCTAAAATATCTTGAAGTCTCTCTTCAATATAGCTAGTATCAAAAAATCCTCTTCTAAAGTGTCTTCTTTTAGATATAGCTAAAAGAAATGGCAATGTAGTTCTAACACCCTCGATTGTAAACTCATCTAAAGCACGCTCAAGCTTACTTACAGCCAAATCATAACTTCTAGCTTTTACTATCAGTTTAGCTACAAGTGAGTCATAAAATGGCGGTATAGAATACCCTTGATACATATGGCTATCTACCCTTACTCCTGGACCAAGAGCTGGGAAGTAGCCTGTGATTTTACCTGGACTTGGAGCAAAGTTTTTCCACACATTTTCAGCTGTAATCCTAGCTTCTATAGCAACACCTTGAGGTTTAACTTCTGTTTGGTCTATATCTAGAATTTCCCCTGAAGCAATGCGAATTTGTCTAGAGATTAGATCTACGCCCACAATCTCTTCAGTTACGCCGTGTTCTACTTGAATTCTAGTATTCATCTCCATAAAATAAAAATTATTATAATCATCTAGCAAAAACTCTATTGTACCAGCATTAGTATATCCTACAGCCTTAGCTGCTGCAACTGCTGCTACACCCATTCTTTTACGCAAATCCTCACTAATAGTAGGACATGGTGCAATCTCAATCACCTTTTGATGGCGTCTTTGGATAGAGCAATCACGCTCACAAAGGTGAATTAAATTACCATAATTATCACCTAAAATTTGAAATTCAATATGTCTAGGTTTTACAATCAACTTTTCCATAAAGACTTCATCATTATTAAAAAACGCCTTAGCCTCTCTTTTGCAACTCTCATAGCTACTTTCTAGATCTTTAGGATCCCATACCTCTCTAATACCACGACCGCCGCCGCCGCCGCTTGCTTTTAAGATTACTGGGTAGCCTATTTTTTCAGCTTCTAATTTTATAGTTTCAATACTTTCTTTATTTAACGCTTCAGTACCTGGCACAACTGGTATACCATTTTTATGCATTAAATTTCTAGCGATATTTTTATTTCCCATTTTTAAAATAACTTCAGATTTTGGCCCAATAAATGTAAGACCAGCATCTTCAACCATCTTAGCAAATTCATAATTTTCGCTTAAAAATCCATATCCAGGATGAATAGCATCAGCACCACACGCCTTAGCTACTTCTACTATTCTAGCAGCATCTAGGTAGCCTTTAATTGGGTCTTTGCCTATCTCATATGCCTCATCAGCAACTTTTACATGAAGTGATTCTTTATCAGGTTCAGTGTATATGGCTACATTTTTAATGTGTAAATCCTTACACGCCCTAACGATTCTAACAGCGATTTCGCCACGGTTGGCAATCAAAATTTTATATATCATAGAATTACCTTTAAAAAATTTTCCGTTCATTGTAGCTAAATTTGGATATTTTTTAGCTAAAAATAGAAAAATAAATTTAAATTTTAAATAATGTGTTACAAATGTTTGGTTTAATGAGGTTTTGCCAATCTATTTATGGCAATGAAGCTATTTATAAAAGATTACTACGCCTTGTGTTTAGGCGTAGTAATAAAACTACCTTATTGTAGTAGTTTTAAGATATTTTGCTGTACAGCATTTGCTTGACTCATAGCGTAGCTTCCGCTTTGGGCTAGAATGTTATGTTTAGAGAAGTTTGCACTCTCACTAGCAAAGTCTACATCACGAATTTGAGATTCAGCTGATTTTACATTTACTTGAGTAACTGTAATGTTATTTAGTGTAGCTATTAATTGGTTTTGTACTGAACCTAGGTCAGCTCTGATTCTATCTAGACTTTTTCTAGCTGATTCAGCTACATCTATCATAGCTTGAGCGCCACCATAGGTATTTACACCGCCATTTTGATTTGGTGTGCTATACACATTTGAAAAGCCACCAGCAAAATAACCCATAGCTTTAGCCATAACTCCGCTAATAGTTCCTGAGTTCATATATTTTAAATTTACGCTAGCTTGATTATATGTAGCAGTAGCAACAGAAGCTTGCGTAATAGGTGCCGCACTCATACCAGAAATCACACTTAATCCACCAACTCCGATTTTAATATCTCTAGCATCTTGGCGAATAAATGTCATTTGACCTAATAATATCGCACCACCAGATGTAGAATATGCTCCACTTGTACCAGCAGTATATCCACCCATATTGCTTGCACCAGATAAAACATTTAACCTAATAGCCCTACCATCCTTGCTAGCTAGAACCAAATGACCATTTTCAATGCTTGCTTCTACTCCGGTTTCATCTTTTTTAGCATTAATTGCACCAATTAGAACATTATCACTATCATTTGCTTTAACATTAATATTACCAATAGTTACACCATTAATAATTAAGCCTTTAATACTACCAGCTGATATAGTATTACTAAAGATTTGAGTATTATTAACTTTTACTCTCACGCCAGTTTTATCTGCTACGCCATTCATCATTTCAGCTATTGCTTTATAGCCTTCAGTTCTAAAGGTTTGATAGTCAAGTTTTTGAAATTCATAACCATTAGGATAGCCGTCTATGCCGCTTAGTTTTACAGCTATACTCATAGTAGAAATTGCACTAAATTGTGAATATCTAGCATTATTTGTAGTCTCAAACCTAGTATGCCCAATAGTATTTGAGTTAGTAGCACC
>JAFVMP010000171.1 GCA_017506845.1 Campylobacter sp. | reverse complement strand
TAGGCTATTTTGAATTTGAGTTTTTTTCTCTTCAAGTTCAGTTTTTAACTCATTTTTACTATCGATTATTCTCTCAAGTCTGCCAATCTCTTCATTAGCTGCTTCAAGTTGATCTTTTGCTAGATCCTCTTCTAAATTTAATGCTTTTATCTCTTTTTCGCTCTTTACAGCTGAGGTTTTCTTGCTAATATCTTTGATTTTAGCGTTAAACTCATTAATATGAGAATTTGTATTAGCAATTTGTGCTTTTAGCTCTGATATTTCTGTATCAACTTTTTCTATATTTTCATCTATAGTTGTTATTTCATCTTTTTTAAGTTGTAAATTTCTATTAATACTCTCAATTCTTGGTGCGTAATTATCTATTTTTTGGTCGATTTGTGATAAATTCACAAGTTGTTGTAAATACTTATTCATTGATTTCCTTTGGTTATCTATATTCAAATGGGTTTATTGAATTTGTGATTGTAGCAAAAACTTTAAACTTTTGCAAGTTTAGCGCCAAAGACTCCCCAAAATACCGCTCACTTTCAAAATGATTAATATCAATCAAACTAAGTGAATTTTCATAAGATTGAAGTGCTGTATGATATTTAAAATCTCCGCTTAAAAAACAATCGGCTTTAAAACTACCAATTAGCTCACTTCCACTTCCAGTGCAAAGTGCTGCTGTTTTGATAAAATCACACCCTTTAACTACTCTTATAGTAGTTAAATTTAGTTTGGATTTTATATCAGCTACAAACTCTTCAAAGCTCTTATTTACCTCAAATTTAAACACAAATTCACTATCTTGTTCATAATTTTTATAGCCTAAAACCTCACTTAATACAAATTTATTCAAAACCACTTTATCATAATTAGTATGCATAGAGATTAAGCTAATATCCTTTTTAATCATATCTTTGATTAAATTTGCTGGATATTCACTGCTATTAATGCTTTTTAAACCTTTAAAAATTAACGGATGATGTGTTATAAAAAGTGTTCTAGGCTTAGCCTGAGCTATAAGTGAACTATCTAAATCAAGACTTAAAGTAATACTATCAAACTCATCATTCATACTACCTATTATAAGTCCAGAATTATCCCAACTCTCTTGTAAATCAAATGGCGCTATGCTATCAAGCATAGCATAAATTTCAGATATTTTCACCTATTTTAAACTCTCTTTATAAGCTAATGCGCAGCCTTTAGCTAGTTCTCTAATTTTTAAAATATAGTCTTGCCTTTGTGTAACGCTAATTGCTCCACGTGCATCAAGTACATTAAATGTATGCGCTGCAAGCATACAATAATCATATGCTGGAAGTGCTAATCCATGCTCTAAAATCGCCTTACACTCATTAGAGTAAGACTCAAACCATGCAAAGAGTTTAGCAGTATCAGCTATTTCAAAATTATATTTACTAAACTCAAATTCACCTTGCTTATGCACATCGCCATATGTTACTACATTGCCATCATGATCATCCCATATGATATCATATACACTATCTTTATCTTGCAAATACATAGCTAAGCGTTCAATTCCATATGTTACTTCAGCGCTTATTAATTCACACGGAATTCCGCCTACTTGCTGAAAATATGTAAATTGTGTTACTTCCATACCATCTAGCCAAACTTCCCAACCTAGACCCCACGCACCAAGAGTTGGGCTCTCCCAGTTGTCTTCTACAAACCTAATATCATGCTTTTTAAGATCAAGGCCAAGTCTTTCAAGGCTTTTTAAATATAGCTCTTGGATATTTTTTGGACTTGGTTTCATTATCACTTGAAATTGATAGTAGCTTCCAAGTCTATTTGGATTCTCGCCATATCTACCATCTGTTGGACGGCGAGATGGAGCTACATAGGCTACATTCCACGGCTTATCCCCTAAAGAGCGTAAAAAAGTAGCTTGATGATATGTACCAGCGCCAGCTGGCATATCGTATGGTTGAACGACAATACAGCCTTGCTCGTTCCAGTATTGTTGTAAGGTTAAAATTATCTGACTAAATGTCATGAATTTCCTTTATTATTAAAATTCTCTATGGCCTTATTCCACATCAACTTATATTTACGCTTTAAAAATTCAACTTCTTCTTGAGCATTTTTAAGTTGAGTAGTAAGCGTCTCAACAGTCTTTCTATCCTCATCATATAACTCTTGCATAGAATAAAGCGCTTCTTTTAAAAATTGATTTTCATTTCTAAGCACATCCAATGTTTCATCTTTAGCATCTAGGACTTTTTCGTGTAAATTTAAAATCGTTCCAATTGTCTTTTCAACAAAGCTCTCACCTGGTAAAGCATGTTGCTCGGTACTAGCAACTATCTCACCATTGTGTGCTGGTACAACACTCATTGTGCCTTCATTTGCCTCTATATATATTACATCATTATCTACTTTTGTATTTAATGCACCACGCTCAATCATACCATCAACAACTTCACGCTTTAGATGTACTAGCTGACAAAACTCATCAATGGCTAGATATGTTTTCATTTAGCACCACCTAATAAAACTTCGATTTTTTTAGAATCCATTTCAAGTGATTTAGCCTGTTTTTCTCTATCTTCTTTTAGTTTTAAAGCCAAATTTTCATCACTTAGAGCTAAAATTTGCATTGCTAAATATGCTGCATTTTTAGCTCCAGCCTTGCCAATTGCAAGTGTAGCTACTGGCATACCAGCTGGCATTTGAACAGTTGAATATAGCGCATCTACGCCATTTACTGCTGAACCTCCCATTGGCACACCAATCACTGGCTTTAGACTATAAGCAGCAACTGCACCGGCTAAATGAGCTGCCATACCCGCTGCACAGACAAATACTGCTGCGCCTCTAGCATCGGCATCTTGGACATATTGGTGAGTTCTAGTTGGGCTTCTGTGAGCTGAACTGATAATCATCTCATATTTTACATCAAATTCTTCTAAGATTTTAGCCGTTTCGCTTACAATCTCGTAGTCGCTTTTACTACCCATTATAATGCTTACAAATTTCATCTACTCTCCTTCTATAATCTCTTTACGTAAAAAGCTAAATTCTGGTAAGTTTGCAGGGAGATTGATCTCGTTTTCATTTCCGCTATGAATTTCATCAAATTCCTTACCTTTAGTACTTATTAGCTTTTTAAATTTAACATAATACTTATTATCATCTTTTTTATAGATGGCACCAAGCTCATTTTCTACACTATCTATCGCTGCATTTACAGGAGCAAAAATCTCATACTCATGCTTTGTATCAATTTTAAATTTGGTCTTAAAACTTTTACCATCTAGACTAATAGCATGAACTTGATGCGTACCCTCTTCTATACTAGTAGTATGGTTTTGCGTGTCATCTCTCTCATATGGTTTATGAATAAGATAACCATCGCTAAATCCACGATTTTTAAGTGTATTTAACTCCGCAGCATAAATTTCAGGATTAAATTTACCAGCAATTGCATCATCAATCGCCATTCTATAGGCTTTTGTAGCGCATGCTGCGTAGTATTCGCTTTTTGTTCGACCTTCAATTTTTAGGCTATCTACAGCACCAGTTTGGAGAATTCGCTCTATATGCTTACTTAAATTTAAATCTTTAGAATTCATTATATGAGTGCCGTGTTCATTTTCTTCAAGGCGAAACAAAGCGCCATTTTCAGGACTTTTAGCATATAATTCATAGTTAAATCTACAATCATTTGCACAACTACCACGATTGCTTAGTCTGCCGCTTTGTACTGCTGAGACTAGACATCTACCTGAATATGCAAAACACATCGATCCATGACAAAAAATCTCTAATTCTAGACTTGGAATCATCTCTTTAATTAGCACAGCATCCTTTAAACTCATCTCACGAGCTGCTACTATTCTACTAGCGCCCATTTCATGATAAATTTGAGCATCTAGATAATTCATTACATTTGCTTGAGTAGAAAGATGTACTTCAATATGCGGTGCAATTTCTTTGGCTAACTTCATAACTCCAGGAGTTGCAATTATAAAAGCATCAACTCCAAATTCGCTTACAGTTTTAATATGCTTTTTAAGGTTATCAAGCTGAGTATTATATGGAAAACCATTTATCGTGGCATAAAATTTGGCTCCACTCTTATGCGCTAGTCTAACACCCTCTTCAAAACTTTCAAGATCAAATTCCTTTGCACTTCTTTGACGTAAAGAAAAATTCCCAACACTTGCATATACAGCATCTGCACCATAAGCTAGAGCAATTTGAAGTTTAGTTAAATTTCCAGCCGGGCTTAAAAGTTCTGGCTTTTTCACTTTTTACCCAATGAGTCAATTAAAGCTTCTATATCAGCGTTACTTACAACATCTTCAGTTGTTGTATCGCCCTCAATATGCATAGCTGAACCAACACGTTTTTCATCATCAATTCTACCTTCAAATAGGCTATTCATATATTTACTTAGCGCACGCATTACATTGATAACTCTTTCTATTTTTTGACGATGAATATCTTGATATTGCATCATATCCATCGTCATCATAACTTCATCTTGTCCCATTTGAACATTGCTTATAATATTATCTATTTTATTGTCTAGATTTTTATTAAGCTCTAAAAGTTCGCCAAATGTTTGAACATTTGGAAATTTTTCATGCAAAATTTCAAAAACCTCTATATTTCTTGCAATACAAGTTTTAGCATCGTTTGATATGTTTTCTGCATCTAGACAAAATCCACTAATGGTTTCAAGCTTATCAAACATCTCAGTGGCTTTTTCTTCAGAATCCTTTGTAACATCATCTAGTTGATGAACGACTTTATGATCATCTGTCGGTGGTGGTGGTGGCCACGCACTTGTTGAACTTACTCTATAGTTATCGTGCGTAACGATATGGCCGCTATTTTGAACCACAGCATCAGCATCTTCGGTTAAATCTGGCTCATCAAGACTAGTATCGCTTACATTATCTATACTACTAGTTAAATCGCTTAAATCTTCAGCCATTAAAGCATCTAATTCTTCTTGTGTCATAAGATCTCCTTAAGAACGTAATTGCGTGATTGTATCTAAATTTAGATAAATTTTGCTTTACATTACAAAAATCATTTAATATTTCAAAAAATATTTTTAAATTTTGCTAACTTTAAGGAATCATTTTGTATAATTCCAATTCTTAAATTAATTTAGTGCGCTCTTAGCTCAGCTGGATAGAGCATTTGATTGCGGTTCAAAAGGTCAGAGATTCGAATTCTCTAGGGCGCACCACTTCTTTTTTATTATCCTAAAATTTAGTTTTAATCTTTTATTTTATATAATTATACAAAATTTTCAGATGTTTTAAGGATTATTTTATGATCGTAGATCTACACAATCATACTCCACTATGCAATCACGCAACAGGTACTCCAATAGATTATGCTAGGGCTGCTTTTAATCAAGGGTGCAAATTTTATGGATTTAGTGATCATGCTCCAATGAATTTTGATCAAAAATATAGAATGAGCTTTAAGGATATGGATGACTATAAAGAGGCAATTGATATTTTAAAAGCTGAATTTAGAGATAAAATGGAGATATTATTTGGTTACGAGGTTGATTATTTACCTGGATTTATAGATGATAGAGTGCTAAATGCTAATGTAGATTATCTCATCGGGTCAGTGCATTTTTTAAACGGCTGGGGATTTGATAATCCTGAGTTTATTGGAGAGTATAAAAATAGAGATATTGATCAAATTTATATTGATTATTTTAACGCCATTAAAGAGATGGCAAAATTTGGCAAATTTGATATTGTTGGTCATATTGATCTTATCAAGGTATTTAATTATAAGCCAAAAACAGATATAAGAATCATCGCTAAAGATGCTTTAAATGAGATCAAAAAAAGCGGTATGACAGTAGAGCTAAATAGTGCTGGTCTTCGCAAACCAGTCTGTGAGATTTATCCTGGAGATGAGATTTTGGAGATGATGAGTCAAATGGGTATTAATATTACTCTTTCAAGCGATGCGCACTCTATAGAACAAGTTGGACAAAATATGGATAAAATTATTAAAAAGGCTAAAGACTTTGGTTATAACGAAGTTGCAATATATAAAAACCGAGAGAAAATAATGGTAAAAATTTAAAATAGTGGTAATTTAAATATAAATTTAAACTTAAAATTTGCATTTTATGCTATAATTTTGAAATTTTAATTTTTTAAGGAGTTTGCCTATGGGTAGATTTGTAAATAATGTTAGTGAATTTTTTAAATATTGTGATGAAAATGAAGTGAAATTTGTTGATTTTCGCTTTACTGATTTACAAGGTACATGGCATCACGTATCTTATAATATAAAGGCAATTAATGAGGATTCTTTTAATGGAATTCCTTTTGATGGTGCCTCTATCGATGCTTGGCAACCTATACATAAATCAGATATGATGCTTATACCTGATGTAGAGACTGCATTTTTAGACCCATTTACAGCAGATACTACAATAATAGTAATCTGCGATGTATATGATATCTATAAAAATGATCTATATGAAAAATGCCCACGCTCAATAGCCAAAAAAGCTATGCAACATCTAAAAGATAGCGGAATTGGTGATACTGCATATTTTGGCCCAGAAAATGAGTTTTTTGTATTTGATAATGTAAGAATTATTGACAAGCAAAACTGCGCTATGTATGAAGTAGATACTGAAGAGGGCGAATGGAATGATGCTAAGGATTATCAAGATGGCTACAATAGCGGCCACCGCCCAAGAGCAAAAGGCGGCTACTATCCAGTTCAACCAATTGACTCAATGGTGGATTTAAGAGCTGAGATGGTAAATGTACTTGAACAAGTTGGTCTTGAGACATTTGTAGTGCATCACGAAGTAGCTCAAGGTCAAGGCGAAATCGGAGTTAAATTTGGTACATTAGTAGAGGCTGCTGATAATGTACAAATCTATAAATATGTAGTAAAAATGGTAGCTCATCTAAATGGCAAAACGGCTACATTTATGCCAAAACCTCTATATGGTGATAATGGTAGCGGTATGCATGTCCATCAAAGTATTTGGAAAGATGGTAAAAATCTATTCTTTAAAGCAGGAACATATGCAAATCTAAGCGATATGGCTAGATGGTATATCGGTGGCGTATTAAGACACGCTAGAAGCGTAGCTGCATTTACTAACCCAAGCACAAACAGCTATAAAAGATTAATTCCTGGTTTTGAAGCACCAAGTATTCTTACATACTCTTGCCAAAATAGAAGCGCAAGTTGTAGAATCCCATATGGATCAGGAGAAAAAAGTGTAAGAGCTGAGTTTAGATTCCCAGATAGTTCTGCATGCCCATATCTAGCATTTGCAGCTATGTTAATGGCAGGACTTGATGGTATTAAAAATAAAATTGAGCCAGTAGGACCAATGGATGAAGATCTATTTGAATTAACATTAGATGAGATTAGAGAGCGTGGTATTGAACAGCTACCTCACACACTAAGAGGAAGTCTAGAAGCTGTAATTCGTGATAATAAATACTTAAGCGCTATAATGACAGATCACTTTATAGAGACTTATCAACACTATAAATTTGAGACTCAAGTATGGCCATATGAGCAACGCCCTACTCCATTTGAGTTTAAAACTGTATATTCTTGCTAATTTATCACCCTTTGAACCTTCGTTCAAAGGGATTTTATACCGTAACTTTTAAAATTTAATTAATTGGCGAGCATCTTTAAAAACTGCTAAATTTTTTATTTATCTTATCTATATTTGCTGCAGTACACCCCCCCTTTTTTTTTTATACGCTTTAGTACTTCTGCAATCTCTTTAGCTTTTGAAGCAGAGTTATCGCTTAGAAGTAGCAATTACTGAAAGCATAATTGATAGCATTAGCTATGCTAAAATCTATAAATTAGACCCTAATACCGCTTTACTTTGTGGGACTAATGGACAGGTTACAAAAGCTCATAAAGAAGTTTTAGAATGGATTAATAATAAGATAAAAGAGCCACTGTATATTTTAGGCAGAGCTTAGCGAAATTGAAGAACATTTAAAAAATAATCACAATTTTGAAATTGATGGTATCGATGAAGAACTTTTTATAATTGATGATGATAACGGGTTTTATCCTTATGATGCTGATTTGGCATCAGT
>JAFVMP010000170.1 GCA_017506845.1 Campylobacter sp. | reverse complement strand
CAGAACTAATAACCCTAGCATTGCTAGTAACATCCTCACCAATGGATCCATCTCCACGAGTAGCTGCACTTATTAAAACTCCATTTTCATAGGTTAAATTTAAGCTTGCACCATCAAATTTAGGCTCTACAAAAAATCTCTGTTCTCCCTTTTTTCCTCGCTCAATCCAAGCCAAAAGCTCATCATCGCTAAAAATATCTTCCATTGACCACATTCTAGCTTTGTGAGATAGCTTCGTAAATTGCTCTAAAATCTCACCACCAACTCGGTTAGTTGGTGAAAATACCGCCTTAAGATCTGGATTTAATCTCTCAAATTCAACTACCTTATGATATAAAGCATCATACTCATCATCACTTGCCATAGGTGTATCATCTGTGTAGTAGGCTCTAGCCCAATCATTTAGCTTATTTACTGCTTCTAAATACTCTTTTTGATTCATACTATCTCTAAATCCTTATATGCATTATGCAATTTTAACATCTGTATATGCTCTTTAGGGTCGTGTGTTCGAATGATACTAGCTCCATTTTCTATCGCTTTTTGATGTAGATACAAACTTCCAGCTAGACGCTCATCTACGCTACTTGGACTATAATAATCTATTATAGATTTTCTACTAGCTCCTACTAAAAGCGGATACCCAAAGGATAAAAAATGCTCTAAATGTTTAATAAGCGCCATATTATCACGAGCTGTTTTGCCAAAACCTATACCTATATCAAGATAAATTTGCTTAGCTTTAGAGCTGCTTATCTCCTCTAATTTTTGAGCAAAAAATCCACTAACTATCTCCAAAATATCGCTATTTTTAACACCGATTTGCATAGTTTTTGGATCTCCATTTTTATGCATTAGGCAATATTTTGCTCCATATTTTCCAGCCAAAAAAGCCAAATTTGGATCAGCACTTATATCATTTACAAAACTAAATCCACGATCTAAAGCATACTCTAAACAATGAATATCAAAACTATCAAGGCTAAACTCAACCTTATCATAAAGTTTGTTAGTATAAATTAAATCCACAACAGGAGAAACTCTTTGAAATTCTGCTTTAGCACCTATATACTCACTACCTGGCCTTGAGCTAACCATACCGATATCTATATAATCAACTCCTAAGCCTATTAAATCCTCTATACGAGAAATTGCATTATCAATGCTAACTCTACTTGAAGGATTAAAGCTATCGTTATTGAAATTTAAAACTGCCATAATTTCACATTTTTTTGGCTTTTTAAATGAATTTGATAGAAATTTAGCTAAGCTTTTTAGTCCAAAATCTTGAAGTAACTCTTTTTTGGCTAGAGCTTGGATCTGTTTATCATTTGCTATTAATAGAGCATTTTCTAGCTTATCACCACTAAAAATAGCCTCATGAGAACTAACAAGCTCAGCACCAATACTAAGAGAGTCTTGCTTTAAGATATTTACTGCTACGGCCTTTATATCTTTTATTAAAATGAAATTTAAATTTGCTTTTTTTTGCATTATTTTAGCACCGCTTTTATGTGGAGCAATAAAGCGGCATATCTGTTCAAAATCGCTATCAATATTTAGTTTATACGCTCTCATCTTATCCTTTGCATTATTAGTAAAAGTAGCGGTAAAAGCACAGTTTGAGCTTTAGCATTTAGATCTGTTATCCTATATAATTTATTAAAATACAAATAATCTTCATGGTTAAATTTAACTCCATTTTTAACCGCATCTATTATGATGGATTTAAGCAAATTTAAAAGCTGAGTTTTGCTTAGCTTATCGCTCTTTTCAAGTGCTGATTGAGTAGATACATAATCATTAATATAAGCAAGATTAAGCCTAGCAAAATCAATCCCAGTTGGCTTGCTTTTAATTAACTTTACTCTATTATCAATACTTAAGCGTGAGCGAACTGTAGGCAAAAATATATTTTTAGCTGGCGCTACTAAGACAAATACTATATTTCTTGGTGGCTCTTCTAGGATTTTTAGTAGAGCATTTTGTGGATCAATTCCATATTTATTAGCCAAAATTAAAAGTACTTTTGGCTGATTTTCTGCGATATAGGCTTGAGATATTATCTCTTTGGCTCCATCTATTAATAAACTCTCATATTCAAAAATTTTTAAATATTCAGGTTTTAAAATAGAGGCATACTCAGATTTAATACTCTCAAAATCATCGCTAATAATAATCTTACTATCTAAACTCAAAGCTCAACCTGACCAAATAGCACTGCATCAATTGTGCGATCAAATAGCCTAAACATAGATAAAAGCTTAAAATCCAAATTCTCATCTGTAGAGCTAAGATAAAAGCTATTTTCAGCTTGTTCATCAAAAAGCCACATATAGCTGCTAGCACGATTTTTAGCTATTGCACATAGTTTTGAGCTACTCTTTCCGATATAAAAATATACAAATCCATTAGGAAAAGATATACTTAGCATATCATCAAGAAGACTTATTTCTTCTTTTGAATTTATATCATTTAATCTAGGATATAAAGATTTCAATGAGATAAATGGCAAAATCGGACGATGTGAGCCTTTACGATTAATACTACGCAAAAGATAGCTTTCAAACCAATCTCTATCTTCATCGCATATTACAATAAATGGCGCTCCATCTATCAAATATCTAAGCCTAGATGCAAGTAGTGGCGCCCACTCTAGACGCCTCTCTTCCATCCAGCTAAGCTCTTTGCTTGAACTCCTAATAGCATCCAAGCTCCATTTTATAAGATCCATTATTTTTCTAACTCATAAGCTTTATGGAGTGCTCTTACGGCTAATTCGCCATATTTTGCTTCTACTATCATTGAGATTTTAATCTCACTTGTAGAGATCATTTGAATATTAATCCCTTCATTTGCAAGACTAGAAAACGCCATAGAAGCAATACCGCTATGGCTCTTCATACCTACGCCTACTACGCTTACTTTTACTACTTCGCTATCTATCTCTATGGATTTTGCACTACCATCATCAACTACATTTCTAGCAGCTTCCATCTCATTTTGTGGAACTGTAAATCCAAGGCTTGTAGTGCCATCTTCGTGACTTGTATTTTGAATAATCATATCTACATTGATATTTTTATCGGCTAATTTTTTAAAGATACCAGCTGCAACGCCTGGTTTATCTACAACGCCTCTCATAGTTACTCTTGCTTGATTTTTATCTAATGCTATACCGCTTATTAATGCTTGTTCCATTCCTGGTTTTTCCATATCTGCTTCTCCTGTTATTAGTGTGCCTTCATTATTATTAAAACTACTTCTTGTAACTAAATTTACCTTTAATTTTTTAGCTAATTCTACGCTTCTATTTTGCAATACTTTTGCACCCATACTAGCTAGCTCCAGCATCTCATCATAGCTGATTTTATCAAGCTTTCTAGCTTTTGGCTCTATTCTTGGATCTGTGGTATATACTCCATCTACATCAGTATAAATCTCGCATAGATCAGCCTTTAAAGCTCCTGCTACTGCTACAGCGCTTAAATCACTTCCTCCGCGTCCTAAAGTTGTAGTATCTCCATCTTTGGTAGCACCTTGAAATCCAGCTACGATAACGATCTTGCCATCTTTTAGAGCCTCTTTCATCTTAGCTCCATCAATATCAATAATTCTAGCTTTAGTAAAATCATTATTAGTAATAATTCCAGCCATATCTCCGCTAAATGATACAGCTTTATAACCTTTTGAATTTAACGCAATTGATAATAGTGAGCTTGTAACTCTCTCGCCTGAGCTAAGTAGCATATCCATATCTGCACTTTGCGGTTGAACTCCAGCAAAATGTTCAGCATACTCTATTAGTTGATTTGTAACTCCACTCATAGCTGAAACTACAACTACAACATCATGGCCAGCATCTTTTGTAGCAATTACTCTTTTGGCTACCTCTTCTATTCTTTCTAAATTTCCAACACTAGTTCCGCCATATTTTTGAACAATTAGCATTATATAAACCCTTCATCTTTAAAGTATTTAAGCACCTTGGCATATGCGCCCTTTTTAAAGTGATTAACCTTGCTTAATACATCATTTACAGGCATAAAGCAGTAATCATCAAATTCAGGATGCTTTGTTGCAAGATCTATTTTAGCATTTGGCTTTAATCTAACTAAAAAATATCGCTGCCTTTGCCCATCATATGGAGCCATTTTCTTAGCGATATTCTCAGGAAAATCATACTCAAGCCATTTAGGATGCTCGCATAAGATCTCTACCTCGCTTGTACCTATCTCCTCTTCAAGCTCTCGAAAAAGAGCCTCTTTGGGTGATTCGCCTTCATCGATCCCGCCTTGTGGAAACTGCCAAGCCCCACTAATATCATGTCTTTGGGCGATGAATACTTTGCACTCTAAAGGATAAGATGGAGATAAAATAATCGCCGCTACATTTGGGCGATATCTCTTGCCTTTATCCATTTTCTAAGTCCTAAAAATTTGGTAAAAATCCTACCCTAAAAGCGTTTAAAGTTTAATAAATCAACTAAATTTAATAAACTATTTGCTAAATTTAGAATAAAATTTAGGAAATAAATTGCATATCTATATTCATATCCCATTTTGTGAATCAAAATGTCCATATTGTGCTTTTGGCTCACATAGTGATCAATTTTCTATAACCAAACAATATTTTAAAGCATTAACAAAAGAGATAAAAGCTACTAATTTTAATAAAAAAATCTCTACAATATTTATCGGTGGAGGTACGCCAAGTAGTGTAGATGCTAGATTTTATGATGAAATTTTTGAGTACTTAAGGCCAAATTTAAGCTATGATTGCGAGATTACAAGTGAGGCAAACCCAAATTCAACCAATTTAAAATGGCTTGAACACATAAGAGCTATTGGAGTAAATAGATTAAGTCTAGGAGCGCAAAGTTTTGATGAAAAAAAGCTCAAATTCTTAGGTAGAATTCATAACGCCAAAAGAGTTTTTAAAGCTGTAGAAGATGCCAAAATAGCTAAATTTGAAAATATAAATGTAGATATAATGTATGGCACAAAGCTTGATACAAAAGCCTTGCTTTTAAACGAAGTAAAAGCACTAAATGAGTTAAAAATAACCCATATATCAGCCTATAGTTTAATGCTTGAAAGCGAGTTTAGTACTAAAATTTCATATCAAAAAGATAGCCCGATTTTAGCTCAATTTCTTATAAATTCACTCCAAGATATAGGATTTAAGCAGTATGAAATTTCAAATTTTGGCCAAATTTGCCAACACAATCTTAGCTACTGGCGTGGTGATGATTATTATGGATTTGGTGCATATGCAGTAGGTACAACTGGGCTAAAAAGATACAAAGGTGCTACAAATCTAAATAGCTATATCAATAATCCTTTTAAAAAGAGTATTGAAGAGTTAAGTTATGAGGATAAAATGGCTGAAAGAATATTTTTAGGTCTTAGGAGTATCATTGGTGTTAGCTTAGATGATTTAACTCCAAATATGCTTCAAAAGGCTCAAATATTAATTAATGAGGGCAAGTTAATAGCCAAAAATAATCGAATTTATAATCCAAATTTTTTATTATCTGATGAGATATATTTATACTTAAGCTAGCCTTTTGGCTAGCTTAATAGCTTACTCTACTTCAGCATCGATGACATCATCATCTTTTTTCTTATCTTGTGCATTAGTAGCACCAGCTTGGTTTTGATACATAGCCTCAGCTAACTTGTGGCTTGCTTCGCTTAATGCTCTTACTTTTGTATCTATTTGATCTTTTGTAGCACTCTCATCTTTTAGCGTCTCTCTTAGATCATTTAACGCTGCTTCTATCTTAGCTCTATCTTCACCAGATATCTTTTCACCAAGCTCATCAAGAGATTTTTGAGTTTGGTGCGCTAGGCTATCAGCTGCATTTCTAGCTTCTACTGCTTCTTTTCTTTTTCTATCTTCTTCTTTGTGTAACTCAGCATCATTTACCATCTTATTAATCTCTTCTTCGCTTAAGCCGCTTGAACCTGAGATGGTGATATTTTGTGCTTTACCACTAGCTTTATCCTTAGCAGATACAGTTAAAATACCATTTGCATCTATATCAAATGTAACCTCAATTTGTGGTACGCCTCTTGGTGCTGGCATAATACCTTCAAGATTGAAGTTACCAAGACTTTTATTATCACGGCTAAATTCACGCTCACCTTGTAAAACATTAATTGTAACTGCACTTTGATTATCTTCTGCAGTAGAAAATGTTTGAGATTTCTTAGTTGGGATTGTTGTACCTTTTTCAATCAATTTGCTCATAACCCCACCAAGTGTCTCTATACCTAAACTAAGAGGAGTAACATCTAGCAATAATACATCTTTTACATCACCTTTAATTACAGCACCTTGAATAGCAGCACCAATAGCTACAACTTCATCTGGATTTACTGATTTATTTAGATCTTTATCAAATGCTTTTTTGACTTCATCTTGAACCAAAGGAACACGAGTTGAACCGCCTACCATTACAATCTCTTTAATATCGCTTTTGCTTACGCCAGCATCTTTTACAACTTCATTAATTTTAGAGATTGTTTGAGATACTAAATCATCTATCATACTTTCAAATTTAGCTCTACTTATTGTTTTTGTAAGGTGTTTTGGACCTGTAGCATCAGCTGTAATAAATGGTAAATTTATTGTTGTCTCCATTGCGCTACTTAGCTCTTTTTTAGCATTTTCAGCAGCCTCTTTTAATCTTTGAAGAGCCATTACATCATTTTTAAGATCAATTCCACTCTCGCTTTTAAACTCACTTACTAAAAAGTCAATTAATCTATTATCAAAATCATCACCACCTAAAAAAGCATTACCACCAGTAGCTAAAACTTCAACAACATTATCTCCAGTCTCAAGAACTGTAACATCAAATGTACCGCCGCCTAGATCATATACTACAATCTTTTCAGCCTCTTTTTTATCTAAACCATATGCAAGTGCCGCAGCTGTAGGCTCATTAATAATACGTAAAACATTTAACCCAGCAATTGTACCAGCCTCTTTTGTAGCTTTTCTTTGGCTATCGTTAAAATATGCCGGAACGGTAATAACTGCATCAGTTACACTCTCGCCTAAAAATGCTTCAGCATCCTCTTTTAACTTAATTAAAACCTTAGCTGATATCTCTTGTGGAGTATATGTTTTACCAGCTATTTCAACTGCACACGCACCATTTCTATCTACTATATGGTATGGTAAGCGAGTTTTTGCCTCTTGGGCGTTCTTCTCGTTCATCATTAGACCCATAATTCTTTTAATAGAAAATATTGTTTTTTCTGGATTTGTTACTGCTTGACGCTTTGCAGTATCACCAACTAAAATTTCACCCTTGTCAGTAAAAGCAACAACACTTGGAGTTGTATTTTTACCCTCTTTATTTGGGATAACTTTGCTTTCGCCTCTTTCATATATGCTTACGCATGAATTTGTTGTTCCTAGGTCGATTCCTATTACTTTACTCATTTTTTATCCTTTTATTAAATTTATTTTGCGATTACCACCATACTTGGTCTTAAAACTCTATCATTATATGTATAGCCTTTTTGATATACCTGAGCTATTGAGCCACTTGGTAAATCAGCTGATTCTATATAATTAATAGCATTATGTACTTCTGGATTAAACTCACCATCTGTGCTAATCTCTTTTATTCCATATTTTTCAAAGCACTTTTTAAACTGCTCTATAGTTAAATTTATTCCATCTTTCATAGCTGCTATCTCATCGCCGCCGTCTATATTTGCTGCGATTTCTAAAGCATCAATAACAGGCAAAAGATCTCTAGCAAATCCCTCATTTGCAAATTTTAAAGCATCTGCTTTTTCACGCTCTAAACGCTTTTTAATATTTTCAAAATCAGCCGTAGCTCTTATTAAATCCTCTTTAACTTTAGCTAATTGACTCTCTAGTTCACTCTCATTATTTTGCTCATTTTGTTCGCAAACTTGATCATTTTGTTCATTTGCAGCTTGATTTTCATCTAAATTTTCATTTATTTCTTGGCTCACGCCGCCTCCTTTAATATATTTAAAAACTTTTCATAATCACTATAAACACTACTAGCACAAAGCATCATAGCTGGTTTTCCTTCATAGATTACATCAGCTTTTAAGCCCATATAACCAGTAGGAAATAGCGGACTAAAGGCTAAATTTCCTTTAAAATTTGTCCCAAATGATGGGTCTAAAATCGCCTTTATATTATCATCTTTGCAAATCTCAAAAGCAACTTTTTCATTCTCTTGAAACAAAATCTCACCTCTTTTTAATGCCTTAATCTTTGCTCTTAGCTCACTTAGTCCCACCTGCATAGAGATGTGATCTAACTCATCTAAACTAGTTCCTACTAGGTTATTTAAAAATTTTTCAACCTTTGAACTAAATTTAATAGATATACTTTGAATATCAAAATCAAGGATTAAAAAGCGATCTTTAAGATTTAAAACCTCTTTTAAAAATAGCTTTTGATTTCCAAAAATCATGCAATAAATACCATTTTCATAGACTAAAAAATTTAACAAATCGCTATTATTTATAGATATAGCTGAGCTAAATTCAAGTCTATTTTGCCAATAAAGCTCCATTGCACTAGCTGTAGGAATTCTACCGCCGCTTATATGTAGCTGTGTGATAGCCCCTTCATCGCTAAGCTTTTTAAAATAGACCCTAATAGTAGATGCTGGAATAGACACATTCATTCTCATACCAAGCTCGCTTGAACCAATTGGCTCATTGGCTTCTAGATATGCGTGAATGATAGACTCTAATATTAAATCTCTTTTATCTACTTTCATTATTAGCACTCTTTATATTTAATTGCTAAATGGATTATACAACATT
>JAFVMP010000169.1 GCA_017506845.1 Campylobacter sp. | reverse complement strand
TTTAGCAAATTGCTTAGCAAAAACAGTTAAAATGTACTCACTAAACCTAGGATATTTCTCTCTTAAATCTCTAAAAATATTATCTGGAATTGTAATAATTTCTAAATCACCGAGCGCTTGAAGATTTAACTCTAACTGAAGCGATTTTTGAGTGCAAATTTGGCATATTACCCACTCATCACCCTTTTCAAGGGTGAGAATTGTCTTTTCTTGACTGCCAAAAATAGTATAAACCCTAAGACGCCCAGAACCAACTAACAAAAGTCCATAATGGCTCTTTGTAAGTAGCTTACCATCGCTAAATTTTCTAATTTGCAAAAATTCTTCTATTCTATCTAAATCCTGCGAAACTACACCAAGTCTTCTGAGTTTATCTTTTAAATCATTTATCATGTATTATTTATAACGATATGTGATTCTACCTTTATCTAAGCTATATGGAGTTAATTCTACCTTAACTCTATCGCCTGGCATAATCTTTATATAGTGCATTCTCATCTTACCAGCTATATGGCATAAAATTATATGCTTATTATCAAGCTCTACTTTAAATGTAGCATTAGGTAAAGCCTCTACTACATTACCATCTATCTCTATTACATCATCTTTTGCCAAATTTATCTCCTTAAATAAACTTTTAAATTTAAATAAATTTTAATCAGCTACGCTAAGTATCTCAGCCCTTCCATTTACTACGGCTATACAGTGCTCATAATGAGCCGTTCTTAAGCCATCTACGCTAGTTACAGTCCATTTATCCGCAGCAATCTTTGGAGTGCCATCTTTTTGACAAATCATAGGCTCAATACAAAAGACCATACCATTTCTAATCTTTGGTCCAGCTTTTGGAGTTGTTCCTTCTAAATAGTTTGGAATCTCAGGCTCTTCGTGAGGTCTGCGACCAATACCATGCCCGCAAAACCCTTTTAAAGGGACATAACCACGCCCTAAGATAAACTGCTCAAGTTTATAACATAGCTCTTTAAAGTGCATGCCAGCTCTAATTTCATCAATAGCATAATACAATGCATCTTTACTACAAGCTATGAGATCTTCATCGCTTTTTGAAATATTGCCTACTGGATATGTTCTAGCACTATCGCCAAAAAAACCATTTAAATTTGAACCAATATCAACTGAGACTATATCGCCATCTTGCAAAATATAGTTACTTGGAATCCCATGAATGACAACTTCATTTACACTGATACAAGCAGCATTTGGAAAACCATAAAGACCTTTAAACGCAGGTTTGGCCCCAGCAGCTACTATCATATCCTCGCAAATTTTATCAATCTCAAGTAATGAAATTCCAGGCTGAATAATTGTATGAAGATGATCTAAAGTAGCTGCGACTATTTTATTAGCCGCACGCATACTCTGTATCTCTTTTGGAGTTTTAATACTTATAGCCATAATTATAATCCAACCGCACTTAAGGTCTGATATTTGCTCATATATACTTGAGCTTCAATTTTTCTCATTGTATCAAGCGCTACTTGAACCACAATTAACACAGATGTACCGCCAAAATAAAATGGTACGCCCATAAACTTAACCAAAACCCAAGGCAAAGTAGATATAAGGCCTAGATAAATAGAACCAGTTAACGTTAGCCTACTAGCAACATCATTTAAAAAATGTGCAGTACTTTCACCAGGTCTAACGCCAGGGATAAATCCACCTTGTCTTTTTAAATTTTCGCTTATATCTTTTGCATTAAATGTAATTGAAGCATAAAAATATGCAAAAAATAGAATAAACAAAAATGTTAAAATATTAAAAAAGTAGCTGTTTGGATTTAAAAAATCATTTATAGCTACTATAAACTCATTTGTACTTGCTTGTAAAATTGTTCCAGGAAACATCAAAATAGCACTAGCAAAAATTGGTGGAATAACACCACTAAGATTTACTTTAATAGGAATATAATTCATTATTCTCTTATTTTGATTTTGCATAATAGTCTTGCGAGAATATGAAATTGGCACTCTTCTCTCGCCCATCTCCACATAGATTACCACACCTACAGTAGCTAATATAACTAAAGCAATTGCGATAACTACTAAGAAATTTAACTCACCAGTATTTACTAAGTCTATCGTACCGCCAATAGCACTTGGAATACCGCTTACAATACCAGCAAAAATGATAAGACTTATACCATTTCCAATACCTCTTTGAGTTATCTGCTCACCAATCCACATAAGTAGCATTGTACCAGTTAGCATAGACACACAGCTAATACCAATAAATAAATTCATATCTATCATTATAGCGCTTGCGCCGTCTCTACCAGTTAAGCTTTGCAAGCCAATACTTACACCAATAGCTTGTATAACAGTAATTACTATAGTAGCATAACGGATAATTTGCATATATTTTTGCATACCATCACGCTCTTTTTTCATCTTACCTAAATTTGGAAATGTAGCAGCTAAAAGCTCCATAATAATAGAAGCTGTAATATAAGGCATAATACCTAGTGAAATAATGCTTAATCGCTCAGCAGCCCCGCCACTAAACATATTAAACATACCGAGTGCATTTGAACTATTTGAAGTGAAAAATTCCCTAATAACATCAATATTTACACCAGGTACTGGCACATAAGCCAGCACCCGATAAGCAAACAAAAATCCAAGCGTAATTAATATCTTGTTGATTAATGCTCTGTTCATTAGTTAATTCCAGTTACCTTTATATTCTCATCTTTAATTTTAGAAGCTAAATCTTTAGCTCCAGCACCAATTAGTTTAACTTTTTTGATGCTATTTGAGAATTTGTGTACTGT
The DNA here is from genome assembly GCA_017506845.1 of Campylobacter sp. GTDB lineage: Bacteria > Campylobacterota > Campylobacteria > Campylobacterales > Campylobacteraceae > Campylobacter. The sequence goes on along the minus strand of JAFVMP010000169.1, from coordinate 9,656 downwards.
TTTAAGAGTATCTAGTGTAATCTCGCTTAACTCTTTAATAGCAGGGTTTTTATCAATGCTAATTGCGTATGGTTTTTCAAATTTAGAAGTAAAACCTACTTTTGGTAGTCTTCTTTGAAGTGGTTGCTGACCACCTTCAAAACCTCTTTTTTCATTATAACCTTTTCTAGCTGTTTGACCTTTACCACCTTTTGTAGCTGTTTTACCCCAGCCACTACCTTGTCCACGACCAATTCTTTTAGTATTGCGAGTTGAGCCTGCGGCTTTTTGTAAATTTTCTAATCCCATGGCCTCTCCTTAACCTTTTAGCATACTTAACGCTTTAATTGTAGCGCGAACCACATTTGCAGAGTTGTTTGAACCAAGAGATTTAGTAAGTATATTTTTAATACCTGCTAACTCTACAACTGGACGAGCACCACCACCAGCGATAACTCCGGTACCTTCGCTAGCTGGTTTTAGTAGAATTCTACTTGCGTTGTATTTAACTTCGATATCGTGAGGAATTGTATTGCCTTTTAATTTGACTTCTACAATGTTTTTAAACGCATCATCAGTTGCTTTTCTCATTGCATCTGGAACCTCTTTAGCTTTACCAAAGCCAAAACCTACACGACCTTTTTTATCACCTACAACAACAAGAGCTGTAAATCTAAATCTTCTACCGCCTTTAACAACCTTAGTAACGCGACCAATGTCGACGATTACTTCTTCGAATTCTTCTCTATTATACTTTTCCATCAACAATCCTTGCGTTATAGCTTAATGCCATTTTCTCTTAGAGCTTCAGCAAATGCTGCAACTACACCATGATATAGATAGCCATTTCTATCAAATACCGCTTCTTTGATTCCAGCTTTTTCTAGCTTGCTAGCAATATCTTTAGCTAATACTGCTGCGCCAGCTTTATTTGCTTTGATGCCTAGTTTTCTACCATCGCTAGCGCAAAGTGTTGTAGCGTTGATATCTTCTATCGCTTGGACGTATAGAGTTCTATTAGATTTGAATATAGAAATTCTAGGGCAAGTTGGAGTACCGCTAATTTTAGCTCTAATTCTTCTTTTTCTCTTAATTCTTAGAGATAATTTTCTTTTTAATACGTTTGCTACCATTGCTTACCCTTATTTCTTAGATGTTTTACCGGCTTTACGGATTATGCGCTCTTCGACATATTTAACACCTTTGCCTTTATATGGCTCTGGCGGTCTAAAGCCTCTTACTTCAGCTGCTACTTGGCCAACTACTTGTTTATCGCTACCTTTAATAGTGATAATGTTTTTCTCAACGCTTACTTCAACACCTTCAGGAAGTTCGTAGTTAATAGGATGTGAAAAACCTAGAGCTAGTTCTAATACTTTACCTTTTGCTGCAGCTTTATAACCAACACCATTAATCTCTAATTGTCTAGTAAATCCAGCTGTTAAGCCAATTACTATATTATTAGCTAGCGCACGGTATGTACCCCAGTATGCTCTACTTTGTCTATCATCACCTTTGCTAGCAAATGTGATACTGCCATCTTTAACTTCTACATTAACATTACCTTTAGTGTCTAATTCTTTAGTAGCATTGCCCTTTTTAAACACTAAAACCGAACCATTTAAACTAACATCTAAACCACTTGGAATAGATATTGGCTGTTTTCCAATTCTTGACATATTTTTCCTTTTTACTTGTCTAGGGTATTTCTACGCTGTGCGAATGGATACCCAATGCCATAAAAAGATTAGCCTTGAGTTTTAAATTTAAACTCAAAAGCCAATTCAACTATTACCAAACGCTGCAAAGTACTTCACCGCCAACACCAGCTTTATGCGCTTCATCATTGCTTAAAACGCCCTTGCTAGTACTAACGATGATTGTTCCATAACCATTTTTGAATCTTTTAATTTCATCTTTACCTTGATAAACTCTTCTTCCTGGTTTTGAAACTCTTTTTAGCTCATTTATCACGCTTCTGCCACGCTCATCATATTTTAGAACTACATTAATGAATTTTTTATTATTCTCTTCAATTACATTATAGCTCTCAATATAACCTTTTTGCACTAGAATTTTTAGAGTAGCCTCAACAACATTTGAGTGTAAAAGTTGAGTTGTATCTAATCTTCTCATAGCTGCATTTCTAATGCGTGTTAATCCATCTGAAATTAAATCATTTATCATATTGCTTCCCTTACCAACTTGCTTTTTTAAGACCTGGTATTAGTCCTTCGTTAGCCATTTTTCTTAGGCACACACGGCAAATTCCAAAATCTTTATAAACAGAGTGTGGGCGACCACAAATTTGACATCTAGTGTATCCACGCACGCTAAATTTAGGTTTGCGTGCTGCTTTTGCTATCATTGATTTTTTTGCCATATTACTTTCCTTTTGCAAATGGAATGCCAAATAGTTCAAGTAGTTTGAACGCTTGCTTGTCATCTGGTGCTGTTGTAACTATAGTTATATTCATACCATGTGTTCTTAGAATTTGATCATATACAACTTCTGGGAACATTAGTTGTTCATTTAAACCAAAGTTATAATTACCACGACCATCAAATCCATCTCTAGGAAGACCACGGAAGTCTTTTACCCTAGGAAGTGCAACGCTGATTAGCTTATCTAAGAATGCATACATTTGCTCTTTTCTTAGAGTTACTTTGATACCTACTGGGAAGCCTTCACGTACTTTAAAACCAGCTACTGACTTTTTAGCATTTGTAACAACTGCTTTTTGACCAGCTATCAAAGATATAGTATCAGCCATATTTTGAAGCAATTTTTGATCTTTTGCTCCTTCGCCAGCACCAACGCTAATTACGATTTTTTCAATTGCTGGTATAAGCATAGGGTTTTTAATATCAAATTCTTTAACTAAAGCTGGTTTAATACTCTCTGCGTATTTAGTTTTTAATCTCATACTTAGCCCTCAACTTTGCTTACATTTGAAATATCAATAGGCATCTCTTTGCTTATAAAGCCACCATTAGGATTTTTCTCGCTTGGTTTTACAGCTTTTTTAGCAACTTTTACACCTTCTACTATTACTTGACCTTTTTTAGGAAGCACTGCTAAAACTTTAGCAACTTTACCTTTGTCATCGCCTGCGATTACTTTTACTTCATCGCCTTTTTTGATTTTATATTTTACTGCCATTATAGAACCTCCGGTGCAAGAGATACGATTTTCATAAAATTCGCATATCTTACTTCTCTACCCACTGGGCCAAATATACGAGTACCTACTGGTTCTCTTTTATTATCAAGAATAACAGCAGCATTTTCATCAAAACGGATTAAAGAACCATTGTCTCTTTGAACCTCTTTTTTAGTTCTTACAACTACTGCTTTTACTACTTGACCTTTTTTAATTTTGCCATTTGGTAGAGCTTTCTTAACTGAGCAAACGATAACATCGCCAAGGCTTGCGTATCGTCTTTTACTACCACCTAAAACTTTTATACACATTAGCTCTTTTGCGCCACTGTTATCTGCTACTGCTAGTCTTGTAAAACTTTGTATCATTATTCAACTCCTGTTTTCAAAACTGATTGTAAGCGGAAATTTTTTCTAGCGCTTAGCGGTCTGCACTCAACAGCTGATATAGTATCTCCAACTTTTAGTACATTTTTTTCATCATGGACTAGATACTTTTTAAAGCGTTTTACAAATTTGTGATATCTTGGGTGCATAACTCTTCTTTCAACTAATATAGTTGCAGTTTTATTCCCAGCTATCGCTACTACGACACCTTGAATTTCTCTTTTCATTTCTACTGCCATCATTTACCCCTTACTTCGCAGCGCTAATTGCAGTATTAATCCTAGCGATATCTTTTTTAGTTTCTCTGATCTCATTAGGGTTAGTTAGCTGCATAGTTTTTAGCTTTTGTCTAAGTGTAAATAAAAGCACCTTTTTCTCTTTTAATAAAGCGTTAAGTTCGCTTAAATTTTTTCCACTTATATCAGTATATTTCATTTTCGCTCTCTCTTGTTACAAACTTAGTTTTAAATGGTAGTTTGTGCATAGCCAATGTTAGAGCCTCTCTAGCAAGCTCTTCAGATACTCCAGCCATTTCGAAAATTATTCTACCAGGTTTGATATTCATTACCCACTCTTCAACGCCACCTTTACCTTTACCCATACGAGTTTCTAAAGGTTTTTTAGTGATAGGTTTATCTGGGAATACTCTAATCCAAGTTTTAGCTTGTCTTTTAACATGACGAGTATATGCTTGACGAGCTGACTCTATTTGGCGAGAGTTGATTCTGCCAGCTTCTACAGCTTTTAAACCGAATTCGCCAAGTGCTAGAGCTGTACCACGAGTTGCATAGCCACGATTGCGGCCTTTCATCATTTTACGATATTTCGTTCTTTTTGGTAATAACATTATTTACCCCTTCTAGCGCGTTTTGCTTTTTTAGGAGCTGTCTCTTCGCTCTTTTGCTCTTGGATACCTTTTTGAAGTACTTCACCTTTAAATATCCATACTTTTACACCTATGTTACCATAAGTTGTGTGAGCTTCAGCAAAACCATAATCTATTCTAGCTCTTAAAGTGTGTAGAGGTACACGGCCTTCTAGATACCATTCAGTTCTAGCCATTTCAGCACCACCTAAACGACCTGCTACGCTTACTTTAATACCTTTGGCACCAGCTTTTTGAGCACCTTGGATTACTTTTTTCATAGCACGGCGGAACGCCACACGACGCTCTAGCTGCATAGCAACATTTTCAGCTGCTAATTGAGCTGAACTACCTGCTTTGCGCTCTTCTTTAATGTTAATAGCTACATCTTTATTGACTAGTTTAGCAACTTCTAATCTTAAGTTTTCTACTTCGCCACCTTTTTTACCGATGATAATACCAGGACGAGCAGCTACTACTGTTACTCTTAATTTTTTAGCTGTTCTTTCAACTAAAATTTGGCTAACACCAGCATAATATAGCTTAGCTTTTAGGAATTTTCTTATTTTATAGTCTTCGCCTATGTTTTCTGGAAGAGTTGCTTTTGATGGAAACCATCTAGACTCCCAGTTTCTATTTATACCTAGTCTAAGACCTATTGGATTAACTTTTTGTCCCATTTTATGCTTCCTTCTCTGTTTTTGCTGGTTTAGCTACTTCTACTAAGATATGACTAGTAGGTTTGCGAATTCTACTTGCGCTTCCTCTTGCTCTTGGGCGGAATCTTTTTAATACAGGACCTGCATCTACTCTACAACTTTTCACAACTACCTCTTCAGGCTCAAAACCACCATTTGCAACAGCAGAACTGATTGCATTTGCGATATATTTTGCACCACGATTTGGCATAAAGCTAAGGCTTGCTAATGCTAATTCAGCATTCATACCTTGAACTTCATTAGCTATCAATCTAGCTTTTGTTGGAGATAGTCTGATGAATTTAATAATTGCTCTACTCATAACTTCCCCTTATTTACCGATTTTTTTCTGAACAGAGCCTTTGTGACCCTTAAATGTTCTTGTTGGTGCAAATTCGCCTAGCTTATAACCTATATGGTTTTCTGTTACATATACAGGGATAAAGCTTTTGCCATTATGCACATTAAATGTCAAACCTATCATTTCAGGAGTGATTGTGCTTCTTCTTGACCAAGTTTTAATTGGTTTATTATCGTTAGCAGCTTTTGCAGCGATGACTTTTTTCATTACGTGGTCATCTACAAAAGGACCTTTTTTTAGCGATCTAGCCATCGTTATTTACCCTTTCTTCTAGAAATTATAAGTCTATCACTAGCTTTTTTACGGCGAGTTTTAGCACCTTTAGTTGGTTTACCCCATGGAGTAACTGGGTGACGACCTGAGTTTTTCTTACCTTCACCACCACCGTGTGGGTGATCTACTGGGTTCATCGCACTACCTCTAGTTTGAGGGCGAATACCTCTATGGCGGTTACGGCCAGCTTTACCAATTGTAACATTTGCCCAATCTTCGTTGCCAACTACACCTACAGTAGCCATACACTCAGCTAGCACTTGTCTCATCTCACCACTTGGAAGTCTTAAGATTACATACTTCTCTTCTTTACCCATAAGTTGAGCATAGCCACCAGCACTTCTAGCCATTTGAGCACCTTTGCCTGGTTTTAGCTCGATATTATGGACTATTGTACCTACTGGAATACTTTTTAGCTTCATTGCATTGCCTGGTTTAATATCTAGGCCAGCTTCAGCAGCACTAATTACATCACCTACATTTAAACCGCTAGGGCGAATGATATATCTTTTCTCACCATCTGCGTATGAGATTAGAGCGATACGGCAATTTCTGTTTGGATCGTATTCAATCGCTTCAACTTTACCAGGAATTCCGAATTTGCGGCGTTTAAAATCTATAATACGATATAGTTTTTTAGCACCAGCTTCTTTATGGCGACTTGTAATTCTACCATTATTGTTTCTACCAGCTGCGGCAGGAATTTTAACAAGTAGGCTTCTTACACTAGCTTTAGCTGTGATATCTTCACTGCTTAGGCCAGTCATAAATCTTCTACTTGGAGTATAAGGTTTAAAACTTCTTATTGCCATCTTATGCCTCCTGACTTGCTAGGCTTACGCCATCTGGTAATTTGACATAGAATTTTTTGAAGTCATTTCTTACGCCAACTCTACCTCTAAAACGCTTAACTTTGCCATCCATTCTAAGTGAATTTACTCTAAGTGGCGTTACACCAAAATATTCTCTTAATACCTCTTTTAGACCATTTTTAGTCATTTTTGGTGAAGTTTGGATTACTACTACACCTTGTTCTTGAAGGCCAAGAGTTTTTTCTGTATATACTATAGTTTTGATATCTGTTATATCTGCCATTTTTAGCCCTCTTTTACTATTGATTGTAGTGCTGATTTTTCAGCTATAACTGCACTATAGACTGAGACTAAATATGCATTTACTTCGCTAGCATCTACTACATAGCAGTTTGCTAGGTTTCTAAATGCTAAAAGAGTCTTAGCATCAAGTTCGTTTTTGATGATTAACGCATCTCTAATACCAAGTTTTTTGATAATAGCTGCTGCATCTTTTGTTTTACCACTTTCAATAGCAATACTATCTACTGCATAGAATTTACCATTTGCAACTTTTTCGTTTAGGGCAAATTCAAGCGCTAATCTTTTTTGTTTTTTATTAACTTTTTGGTTGTAATTTCTATTATTTTTAGGACCAAATGCCACAGCACCGCCAACCCAAACGTTAGTTCTAGTTGAACCAGCTCTTGCACCGCCACGTCCTTTTTGACGCCAAGGCTTTTTACCACCACCGCTTACATCTGAGCGACCTTTTGTGTGGGCTGAGTTTGCTCTCATACTAGCAAGGTAGCTTTTAACATACAGATATAAATTGTGCGAATTTACCTCAGCATAGCTTGCTGGAAGTTCTAGTTCGCTTGTTTTTTCAAATTTATCATTTAAAACTGCTATTTTACTCATTTAACTATCCTTACTCTACCCATAGCACCGTTAAATCCTGGAACTGAGCCTTTTAATACTAAAATTCCATTAGCACTATCAAAGCTTACAACTTCGTTTTTAACAGTAGTTTTTTCATTACCATAGTGTCCTGCCATTTTTCTACCTGGTTGAACACGACCTGGCCATTCGCAGTTACCTATAGAACCTGGTCTGCGGTGAAATCTTGAACCATGACTTGCAGGGCCGCCTGAGAAGCCATGTCTTTTTATAACACCTTGGAAGCCTCTACCTTTTGTATTGAAGCTAACTTTTAAAACTTTTGCTTCATTTAGTGGAGTTGTATCCAAATCACCAGCTTCGCTATTTGCTACACTTAGAGTTGCAAATTGGTTAAATTCGCTACTTAAGCCATATTTTTTTTGCTGACCTTTAATAGCTTTGTTATTTGCTTTTGTATGAGCATAAGCCACGATAGCTCTGCTATTTTCACCTACTTCGCACACTTTAGCTGGTAAAAGTCTAAGCAATGTAACAGGAGTACTTGGGTTTGAGACAGTTCTGCTCATACCTATTTTTTCTACGATATATTCCATCATTTCTTCCTTTTATGCTTACTTGCCCATAGCACGAACTTCGACATTTACCTCAGGGGCAAGGTCAAGTTTTGTTAGGCTATCAACTGTATCAGGTGTAGCTGCTACGATATCTAGCATACGAGCGTGAATTCTCATCTCAAATTGCTCACGAGAATCTTTATTAACATGTGGAGATTTTAACACTGTATAGCGTTTAATCTTTGTAGGCATTGGCACTGGTCCGCGTACATCAGCACCAGTACGTTTGACAGCTTCTACTATGGCTGCAACTGTGCGGTCTAGAACTCTGTGGTCATAAGCTTTTAGCTTAAGCCTAATTCTTTCCATATTTTTTTCCTTTAAAAATAACTTGTCGCCAACTTGCGACCTTTTGATATAATGCTCTTGCAGAGGCTTATTATCAATCTTTCAAGCATGCAAGCAAAGCTTACGCTTCTCATCAAAAGACGCGAATTATACCCAAAATAAGCTTTAAAAGCAAATTTTACCGCTATTTTTACAAATTTTATTCTATTTTTTTCCTTTTTATAAGGAATATTTTAAATATTAGAATGAAATTTAATTTAGATAATCTATAGCATTATGTTATTATTACTAAAAGATTATAAAGCTAATTAAGTAATTTTTATATAACATTAAATTTATCTAATTTACAATCAAATTTTAGATATAATTAACATAAATTAAAAAGGTAATTAATGAAAATATATCAAAATCGCTCACAACTACTTGAGCAATTAAATCAAATTTGTATTCAAACATTAAAAGAAAAACCACGACTAATAGTAGCAATAACTGGGCTGTGTGGCAGCGGCAAAAGCACACTTGGCAAGACAATTCGCAAAAAAGGCTTTGGCAACTTTGCTCCGTACCAAATCGCCGTCATAGATGATAATGTGATGAGCTTAAACCTATTTATTGCGCGCCCTAAAATTCGCAATACCCCCCCCCAACACAATCTAAAAGATAATCTAAAACCATTTACAAAATTTCTACTTCCATATGTCAAAATAATTTTTTATATCTGTGCAAATCCAGTAAGAATAGACTTTGCTGATGTAGTGATAATCCTTAAAATCGATGAGCAAAGACGCCAAAAACAGCTAGAACAAAGAGAGAGTGATGCAGAGCTAATAAAATCCCTAATGAACGGAAAAATAAATATCGATATACCTTTTACGCACGGACTTTGTTTGGTAGAGTAGCTTTAAATTCTATGATTTAGCTAAATTTAAAAATCTTTTCCGTTGTGGGTTTTGCAAATATAAGGTGTGATAGTGTAAATTTAAAAAGAATGCTATCATTGCCAGAAATAAAAGTTTATTTATTTTAGCGTCACTAAGTATATTAAAAATTTAATAACGTTAATATATTGGCATTATTCATATATTAAAGATGGAGTTAAATTTAGCTTACAATACTAAATTTAAGCTATTATATAGCTGCTTTTACCATATTTAATAAGCTTTCCAGTTTTAATAAGTTTATTAAATATAGTTGATACGCTTTGGCGCTGTGCACCTAAAAGATTAGATAGCGTAGCAATAGAAAATGGAATCTCAACGAGCTTTTTATCTCGCACCATCATATGCTGTTCATCTGCTAAGTTATGCAAAAAGCTTACAATCCTGCTTTCTAAAC
>JAFVMP010000168.1 GCA_017506845.1 Campylobacter sp. | reverse complement strand
TAGTCTATCATCAAATACAAAATGAAAATTTGGCGATCTATACCAACCCTCAGCTGCCATACAGTGATTTTGAATATGACGACTTACCTTTTTAAGATGAGAAAGGATATAGGCTTGTTCTTTCTCATCAAAACTCATTTTATCTAAATAGACAAATGCATCATATCTACCCTTTTTACACTCAACATCAGTAACACAAAGCCCCTTAAGATACTCATCTTCAAGGGTGCTTAACGCCTCAGGGATAAGTTCTTTTAATATACTTTGGGTGCGAAGTCTCTTTAATTCAGCTGGATTCATATTTCAGCCCTATTTTCTACTTCCTTATAGCTTTCTATATAATCGCCCTCTCTCATATCATTATAACCCTCAATACCTACGCCGCATTCATATCCTTTTGCCACCTCTTTAGCATCATCTTTGAAGCGTTTAAGAGAGCTAATATTGCCTTCAAATACCACAACGCCATCACGAATAACACGGATTTTAGCGCCTCTACTAATAATACCTTCAGTTACCATACAGCCAGCGATTTGACCAATTTTTGGCACATTGATTACTTGACGAATTACTGCTTGACCTAAATCTTCTTCAGTAATTACTGGACTCATTAAGCCGCTTAGTAGAGCTTTAACATCATCTAAAAGATTATAAATTACATTATAAGTTTTAATCTCTACTGCTTTGTCTTTAGCTTTTTCTTTAATCTCTCCAGTTGGTCTAATATTAAAGCCTAATATAACGCAATTTTGACTTGCACTTGCTAGCGAGATATCGCTTTGAGTGATACCGCCAACACCTGAGTGGATAATATTTACCTTAATCTCATCATTTCTTAATTTTTCAAGGCTAGCTTTAATCGCTTCAAGAGAGCCTTGAACATCTGCTTTTACAATTACAGGTAGATTTTTTAGCTCTCCTTCTGCTATTTTTGCGCTCAACTCATCAATTGTTACTTTTGTAGATTTACTTAGCTCTTTTTGGCGAAGATATTCATATTTTTTCTGTGCATATTCACGTGCTTCTTTATCACTTTTTACGCTAATTAAAGTCTCTCCAGCTTCTGGTACTTCGCTTAGTCCGATTAATACGCCACATTCGCCAGGCTTAATAGATTTTAAACTTCTGCCTTTATCATCGCTTAGAGCTCTTACTTTTCCATATGCTACACCAGCAACAATAGTATCGCCTACTTTTAAAGTTCCATTTTCTACTATTACAGTAGCTACTGGTCCACGACCTTTTTGCAAAGAACTCTCTATAATTGTAGCTTTAGCTTCTCTATTTGGGTTAGCTTTTAGTTCTAAAATTTCAGCTTGTAAAAGCACAATCTCAAGTAAATCTTCTATACCCATACCAGTCTTAGCCGATACTGGTACAAACTCATGACTTCCACCCCACTCTGTAGGCATAATCTCAAGCTCTGCTAAACCAGTTTTTACTAAATCTGGGTTTGCGCTCTCTTTATCCATTTTATTAATAGCAATTATGATAGGCACTCCAGCAGCTTTAGCGTGTGCAATGGCTTCTTTGGTTTGTGGTTTGACTCCATCATCGGCAGCTACAACTATAATAACAATATCAGTTACGCTAGCACCTCTGGCTCTCATTGCTGTAAATGCTTCATGCCCTGGAGTATCGATAAATGTGATATTTTTACCATTTTTTTCAACCATATAAGCACCAACATGCTGAGTAATACCGCCAGCCTCACCACTTGCTACTCTAGAGTTTTGAATATAATCAAGCAAACTTGTCTTACCATGGTCAACATGCCCCATAATAGTTACTACTGGAGCTCTAGATTCAGCATGTAAATCATCTTCATCTTCGTATGCTTTAACATAGTCAAATTCCTCTTGAGTATCTACGATATTAATCTCAATATCAAACTCAGCACCCAAAATCTCAATCTCATCTTCTTCCAAAAAGTCATTTTTGGTAGTCATTTTACCAAGCATAAATAACTTGCTAATAATTTCACTTGGAGATTTTTTGATTTTATCAGCAAATTCATATAGTCTAATCTCTTTTGGTATATCTACACTTACAACACTCTCATTTTGACTATCTTTTACTACTTTTTTATGCTTTTTGCGGCTACTTCTTTGAATTCCGCCTTCAAAGTTAAATCCATTATTTTGCGCAGGTTTATAAACATTTAGAGGTTTTTTAGTAGTTTGAGTTCTTTCAGTTTCAATAGGTTTTACTGTGAGGTCTGGCAGCACTACAACATCTTCATCATCGATTACAATATCATCACCAAATTCACTAAGACCCATTAAATCAATTTTTGATGAACTCTCTTTTTTAGTGGCTTGAAATTGTTTTTTATCTTTTTTCTTTTTCTTAAAGCTATCATCGCCACTACCAAACATAGATTCAAGTGCTTTATTATTTATCATTGTTGGGCTACTAGATTTTTCTACTTTTGGCTGTTCGTCTTTTTTCTTTTTGACAATTACTAGCCCTCTTCTTTTTGTTAAACTTGAATTTGCTAAAGTCTCGCTCTTTGGCTCATCTTTTATTTTTTGTTCTTCTTTTATCTCAGGTTGTTTTGGCGCTACTACTTTAGTCTCAGGTTTAGATACCTTGGCCTCTTCTTTTATATCAGCTTGTTTGGTTTGAGACTTTATCTCCTCTTTTGCAGGCTGTTTAGTAGTTGATTTTTTAGCTTGTTTAGATTCTGGAATTATGCCAGATTGGACATAATCATAAAGCTTTGCAGCATCTTCTGGACTTACAGCGCTTGAGACAGTAGTCACCGCAAAGCCTAGCTCTTTTGCCTTCTCTAAAATTTTTTTAGACGATGAGCCTAGCTCCTTTGCTATTTCGTGAATTCTAATCTTTGCCATTGACTATTATCTCCTTTAAATTTATACTATTTTTTCCAAATTTTGCAAGTGGTTTTCTTAGCTCTTTTGCATCTTTTTCTATGCAAATTTTACAAACATAAAACGATCTAGCATTGCATAAATTTAATACTATTTCACCATTTACTGATCGGAATTTATAAAGCTCATCTTGGTAAAATCTACTCTTGCAAACCACGCACATTCTAATAGGTTTATGAAATTTTCGCACTATTATATCTTAGTTTTCTTTATTTTTAGCTTTTTATATCAAATCCATCGTTGTCAATATCTAAAATTACAACTCTAAATTTACTAAACTCACTCTGCAAAGCCTGCGCTAAAGCTTGCGCTCTATCATCATAGGTTAAATTTAAAAAGCTTGATCCGCTTCCTGAGAGTGTACTCATTAAAGAACCATTAGCATATGCTACTTCTTTAACCCTAAAAAGCTCTGGTAAAGCACTCATTCTGCGCTCTTCATGCATTTTATCAATACATGCTAAACGCAAATTATCATAATCTTTTTTAATAAAACAGCTACTTAAGTAAGCAGCATGACTAAGATTGCTTACACACTCACTCATTGTGTAGTTTGCCGGGAGTTTGCCACGGCTTTGCTTGGTATTCATCGGCTCATCTGGAATAACAACCACAGCTTTTAAATTTGAATCAATATCTGTTCTTTGAGTAAAAACTGAATCGCCACTAACAATATTTACTGTAAATCCACCCCAAACGGCTGGCGAAATATTATCAGGATGATTTTCATACTGTAAAGCTTTATTTAAAATTACGCTACGCTCAACCTTAAATCCTGCAATATAATAAGCAGCCGCAATAGCGCCAACTATAACCGAACTAGAGCTTCCTAATCCTCTTGAAAAGGGAATATTGTTTACAAAATTAAATTTATAATTTAAACTCTTACCATTTAAGCTAGCAATAGTTTCATTAAAAATATTCACAAATGTATTATTTTTTTTCAAAGCAATTTTATCGCTTCCCTCGCCTATAATATTAATAGAGCTAATCTTTTGTTCAGTGATGCTAACCTCATTATAAAGCTTTAAAGCTAGACCCAAAGAGTCAAATCCAGGTCCTAAATTCGCACTTGTTGCTGGTGTAAATATCGTCATTATAATCTCCTAAACTGCATCTATAACATAATTTGGCAATGCATCAGCTATCAACTCCAAACCATCTAAACTTATTGGCAACTCAAATTCATACGGTTCAACTCTTTGTAGACTAATAGCCCCATTTTTTAGCACGAAACTCATATTTTTATTGGCTCTAATTGGCTTAGCTCCATTTAAAGCAAATCCATCAACTCCATAAAACTCTAACCCACGAGCCACGCAAAAAGTACAAAGTGTCAAATAAGCAACCTTTAGCCCCATAAAGCTTCCTGGCCCATTAGCATAAATAATTTTACTAATCTCAAATTTAGCACTTAGCAAACCCAAAATCTCTCCTAAAGATTCGCTTGCTTTTTCATCGCTCTTAATCTGCTCAATTAAATTTCCACCTAAATATACACCCACAAGCAAAGGTGAACTAAGGCAAATTACTAATATATCAACCTTTTTTATGCAAATGCCTTTTCATACTCTTTTTGTGTTGCTTCACTTAGAGTTATAATCTCATAATTTTTCTCATCGCTTAAAAGTGCTAAAGTTAGCTTGTGATTAAGATCATGGCTACCAGCAAATGCTTCATAATCTCTCTGTCTTTCCCCAGCCGATGATCCCCTCACCGGGATGGCGGAGACTGATGTCTATACCGCGCTGAGCATAGTAATGTGCAGGAACTTGAATGGTTGACATAATTTTCTCCTTTCCGAACCGGTGCATCCTGCCTCTCCCCGTTTCCGGGAAGAGACAGGACCGATAAGATCAGACCAGATATTCCTTTGCTGCGAAGGCAAACTTCAAGATGGCTTCATTGATATCGGTGGCGCCGGTACGAGCCACGTAACTTTCCACAGAGTCGGTACCGGTTCCATAGACAGAGCCGTCTGCGCTGTAAAGCTTCACAGTCACTGCACTGAAGGCATCTGCCAGCACGATCTGATCCACGGTGATCTTGATGTAGTT
>JAFVMP010000167.1 GCA_017506845.1 Campylobacter sp. | reverse complement strand
CTTTTTCCAGCTCCGCTGTGACCAACAATAGCAAAAATTTCACCAGGCTTTATCTCGCAACTAACATCATTTATAGTAAGATGTTTATCATAATATTTTTTTAGGTTTTTTATGCGTATCAACTCTTATCCTTTTGGCCTACATTTTTAAAATTTATATCATCATACTTTATAGATTTTGCCAAATTTTATTTATGTTAAATTGCCTAATTCGTTTGTTACTTTTGCTAATTTATCTTTAGCAGCTGCTAGTCCTTGACGATTGGTTTCAAGCACATTTTGTGGTGCATTTGCTATAAATTTCTCATTATTTAGCATATTTTCTAGCTTAGCTATCTCTTTTTCTAGTTTTGTTTTTTGGCTATTTAGACGCGCTATAATAGCGGTTGTATCTACTCCAGCAAGTGGTACGAAACTTTCTAAATTCTCACTTACATCTCTAGCAGAGTTGCTGATAATATCTTTTGTTATCTCTACATCTTGACATTTAGCAAGTAGTTTAATAAAGCTTAGATAGCTACTAATATCAAGATTGCTATTTAGTTTGATAAAGGCTTTAGCAATCTTAGCATTACCTTGATCGATTGTAGCTTTAGCACGGCGGATACTAATAATAGCCTCAATAATAAGCTCAAATTCAGCTATAATATTATTATCTATCTGACTAGATTTTGGATATTTAGATATCATAATAGATTGGCTATTTTCTAAATTTGATCCGCTTAGCTCGTGATATAGATATTCGCTAATAAATGGCATAAATGGACTAAGCAGTTTCATGCTCTCTTTAAATATCATTCCTAACTCATTAATTGCACTCTTATCAGCCTTGCTAAGTTCAATACCCCAATCGCAAAACTCATCCCATAAAAACTTATAAACCCTATCCGCAGCATCATTAAATCTATAGCTATCAAGTGCTTTTCTAGTCTCATTTACGGCAATTTTGAAACGATTTAGCATATATTTGCCAAGTTTTGTGCTAATTGCATTTTCATCAAAATCGCTAAATTTATCAGCATTCATTAGTAGAAATTTGCTAGCATTATATAGTTTGTTAGTAAAGTTTCTACTTAGTACCATTTGTTCATTACTCATTCTAATATCACGCCCTTGAACGCATAATATTGTTAGAGTAAAGCGTAAAATATCAGCAGAAAATTCATCTATCATATTTAGTGGGTCTATTATATTTCCACTTGACTTGCTCATCTTTTTACCATCTTTGTCTTTTACTAATGCGTGTAAGTATATATCTTTAAATGGCAACTCTCCTAAAGCATTGTTGCTTTGAAACATCATTCTAGCAACCCAGAAGAATAATATATCAAAACCAGTTATCAACATTGTATTTGGATAAAATTCACTCAAGTCGCCTTCGTTCCACTTTTGACCTTTTAAGGCATCGCCATTTCCCCACCCAAGCGTACTAAATGGCCATAGTCCTGAACTAAACCAAGTATCAAGTACATCTGGGTCTTGAGTAAATTTAACTCCTTTGCATTTTGGGCATTGTGATGGTTCATTTTCATCAGCCCACTCATGACCGCAATCGCAGTAAAATACCGGAATTTGATGTCCCCACCAAAGTTGACGAGATATACACCAATCTTTAAGCTCTCTCATCCAAGCATTAAAGCTGTTTATCCAATGCGATGGGTAGAATTTAGCCTTACCTTCATTGACGCTTTTGATAGCCTCATCTGCGATTTGAGATTTTACAAACCACTGCTTAGATATATATGGTTCAACTACATTTTTACATCTATAGCAATATCCAACTTGGTTTTCATAATCTTCTATTTTTTCTACAAAGCCCTCATCTTGTAACTTTTGAACGATCTTATCTCTAGCTTCTAATCTTTCTAATCCTTGAAATTCAGCACAATACTCGTTTAAAATCCCTTTTTCATCAAAGATGGTGATAAACTCTAAGTTATGGCGTTTTCCTACTTCATAGTCATTAACATCGTGAGCTGGAGTAACTTTAACCACGCCAGTACCAAACTCACTATCAACATGACTATCAGCAATAATCTTAATTTTACGATTAATTAGTGGCAGTATAACCTCTTTGCCAATTAATTCTTTATATCTGTTATCATCTGGATTTACCATTACAGCAGTATCGCCAAAATATGTCTCTGGTCTAGTTGTAGCAACTACTACAAATTTAGATTTTTCATCGGCTAATGGATATTTTAAGTGGTATAGTTTGCCTTTATTTGCTTTATGTTCTACCTCTACATCGCTTAATGCTCCATCATGAGTGCACCAATTAACCATATAATTGCCACGGATTATTAGCCCTTTATTATATAAATTTACAAAGGCTTTTTTAACCGAGTTTTTAAGCCCTTCATCCATAGTAAATCTCTCTCTAGACCATGCTGGAGTGATACCTAAGCGTCTCATTTGATAGACTATAGTACCGCCACTTTTTTCCTTCCATTCCCATGTTTTTTTAAGAAATTCATCTCTACCTAACTCCTCTTTGGTAATACCTTGAGCTAGCAATTGCTTTTCAACTACATTTTGTGTAGCGATTCCTGCGTGGTCAAGGCCTGGTTGCCATAGGGTTTTATATCCATCCATTCTTTTATAGCGGGTAATTATATCTTGTAGAGTAAAGGTTAATGCATGTCCAATGTGTAAAACACCAGTAACATTTGGTGGCGGCATCATAATACAAAATGTTTTGCCATCTTCTTGAATATTTTTATTTCCATCAATTTCAAAATATCCACGATCTTCGCAAATTTTATAAAATTTCTCTTCTACTATTTTCGCATCATAAAATTCAGCCATATTTTGCCTTTTAATAAATATAAAAAATATGCGATTTTAGCTAAATTTAGATAAATAAATTATAAAATTTATGTAGCTATAAGCCTTTTTAATAGATAATAGCAAGTTTAAATTTAATTTGAAAGGAATGCAATGGATTTTCGTATAGAAAAAGACACCATGGGCGAGATTAAAGTCCCTAATGATAAGTATTGGGGAGCTCAAACTGAAAGAAGTTTAGAAAACTTCAAAATTGGTAAAGGCACAATGCCTTCAGAGGTTATAGAAGGTTTTGCATATCTTAAAAAAGCTTGCGCTATTGTAAATAATAAACTTGGCCGCCTTGATGATGCTAAGACTAATGCTATATCTCAAGCTTGCGATGAGATTTTAGATGGTAAGCTTGATGGCAATTTCCCACTTGTAGTGTGGCAAACAGGTAGCGGTACTCAATCTAATATGAATTTAAATGAGGTGATCGCAAATCGTGCTACTGAAATTTTAGGTAGTGATTTTAGAACTCAAAAATTAGTACATCCAAATGATGATGTAAATAAAGGTCAAAGCTCAAATGATACATATCCAACAGCAATGAGAATTGCATTTGTGCTTGAAATTGCTAAACAATTAATTCCAGCAATTGATACTTTATATGCTACACTTGATGCAAAAGCTAAAGAGTTTGCAAACCTTGTAAAAATTGGTAGAACACACCTACAAGATGCAACTCCATTAACTCTAGGCCAAGAGTTTAGCGGCTATGCTCATATGTTAAAAGCTAGCAAAGATCAAATTTTAGCTACAATTCCATTTCTTGAGGAGCTAGCAATCGGTGGAACTGCAGTTGGTACAGGTCTTAATAGTCATCCAGATTTTAGCCCAATGGTAAGTGAAGTATTAAACGATATTACAAAAACTAAATTTAGCTTTAAATCTCATCCAAATAAATTTCACGGATTAACAAGTCATGATGCTGAAGTATTTTTAAGTGGCGCTTTAAATGGTCTTGGTTCAAATTTAATGAAAATTGCAAATGATATTAGATGGTTAGCAAGTGGCCCAAGATGCGGTATTGGTGAAATTAATATCCCAGAAAATGAACCAGGTAGCTCAATTATGCCAGGTAAGGTAAATCCAACTCAGTGCGAAGCTGTAACAATGGTAGCTGTTCAAGTAGCAGGTAATCATGTAAGCGTAGCAATGGGCGCAAGTCAAGGTAACTTTGAACTAAATGTATTTAAGCCAGTAATTGCTCACAATATCTTAGAGAGCATTAGATTATTAAGCGATTCTATGATTAGCTTTAATGATCATTGTGCTGTAGGTATTACTGCAAATGTAGAAAAAATAGACAAACTACTTCATGAAAGCTTAATGCTAGTAACTGCATTAAATCCACATATTGGATATGAAAACGCAGCTAAAATAGCCAAAACTGCTCATAAAAATGGAACAACTCTAAAAGCTGAGGCTATAAATTTAGGTCTTTTAACAGCTGAGCAATTTGACGCTTGGGTAAGACCTGAAGATATGATTGCACCTAAGAAATAGAGGTGAATTTTAAGTTTGCAATGGCATAAAATTAGTTATGAATTTACTACCCTCTATGTCATTGCAAGGAAGTTGCTTGCAACTTCCAAACAGATCTTTTAAATTTATTTTAATTCATAAAGCAGCAATCAATACAAAGTAATCCTAAGTAAAAATACCATCTATTAAAATTAACTCTAAAAGATTTAAAGAAGATGTAAAAATCTATATTTAAATTTACTACAAGCTCCAACAATGATTAATTGGCCCATTTCCATGACCAATAACCAGACCGCTTTTAAGTGCGTTTGTTACATACTCTTTAGCATTTTTTACTGATTGATTAATACTTAACCCACTAGCGATATTACACGCAATAGCTGAAGATAGAGTGCAACCTGTACCATGAGTATTATTAGTATCTACTTTAGGAGCACAAAATTGGCTAAATTCGCCATTTTCATAGAGTAAATCAACTGCAGCATCTTCTCTCCAGTGACCACCCTTTATTAATACGCTTTTGCAGCCATAATTACTAATTTTAATAGCTGCAGTTTTCATATCATCCATATTTTTTATCTCCATACCGCTTAATACACTTGCTTCAGGTAAATTTGGCGTTACTACACTTGCAAGATTAAAAAGCTCTTTAATATAAACTTCTAGAGCACTCTCATCCATTAATCTTCCTCCAGTTGTTGCCACCATCACAGGGTCTAAGACTATATTTTTACAGTTATATTTTTTAAGCATTTTAGCAACCGAACGCATAATATCTGCATTTGAAAGCATTCCTAATTTTATTGCATCTGGAGTTATATCACTTAAAACTGAATCTATTTGTGCCTCTACAAACTCAGGCGAACAGTTTAAAACTCCACTAACTGCTGTAGTATTTTGTGCAGTTAGCGAGACTATTACTGCCATTGCGTAGTGCTTATAAGCTGTAATTGTTTTTATATCAGCTTGAATCCCAGCCCCGCCTGATGGATCTGAACCTGCTATAGATAGTACTTTTTTCATATTTTTCCTTTATATTAACTGAAATTTATAATCAGTTTTGTATAATAGCAAGTCAAATTTAACATTTAAGGATAAAACAATGAAAAAACTACTAGCTTTAAGCCTTGTTGCTGCGAGCCTTGTAAGCTCTGCACTTGCTACAACTCTAAAAGTTGGCGCCACTCCGGTTCCTCACGCTGAAATACTTGAATTTATAGCTCCAGAGCTAAAAAAATCAGGTATAAATTTAGAGATAAAAGTATTTAACGACTATGTAATCCCAAATATTGCAGTTGAAGATGGCGATTTAGATGCTAATTTTTTCCAGCATATACCATATTTAGACGAATTTAATAAAAATAAAGGCACTCACCTAGTAAAAACTATAGGCGTTCATTTAGAACCAATGGGTGTTTATAGTAAAAAAATTAAATCATTAAGTGAGTTAAAAGATGGTGCAATAGTAAGCATTCCAAATGACCCTACAAACGAAAGCCGTGCGCTTGATGTACTAGTATCTGCTAAATTAATAGAGGTTGATACAAATGTAAAGCTACGCACCCCTTTAGATATCACTAAAAATCCTAAAAATCTCAAATTTAAAGAGATAGAAGCAGCTACTTTGCCACGCACTTTAGATGATGTAGATATTGCAGTTATTAACACAAATTTTGCAATGAACGCAAACTTAAACCCTACAAAAGATGCTCTAGTAATCGAATCTAAAGAGAGTCCATATGTAAATATTGTAGTTGTAAAAGATGGAAATCAAAATAAAGATAGTATAAAAGCTCTTAATAAAGCATTGCAAACTCAAGCTCTTAAGGATTTCATAGCTGAAAAATATAAAGGTTCTATAGTTCCAGCTTTTTAATTTAAATTTATTTTTAAGCTAAATTTGGGGTTATTTTAGATATAATTAACCCCAAATTTTTATAAATTAAGGATATAAAATGTCAAGAAAATGTGCAATTACAGGCAAAGGCCCTATGGTTGGAAATAATGTAAGCCATGCTAACAACAAAACAAAAAGAAGATTTATGCCAAACCTTCGCACAGTCCGTGTAATGCTAGAAGATGGCACAACTAGAAAAATCAGAGTTGCAGCTTCTACATTAAGAACAATGAAAAAACAATCAAAATAACCATTTAAAAAGAGGAATTTATGTCTTTGATTAAAAAGATTAAAAAATTCCTCCACTGGACAGATGAGTCCAAACCTGAATATGATCTAAATACTGAACTTTATCAACAGTTAAAAGCCTTCCGACTTCCATTAATATTTGTCGTACTAATGATGTTATTTGGTACATTAGGATATATGATTACTAGCGGTTTTACACTAATAGATGCGATATATCAAGCCGGAATGACATTTACAACTGTTGGATTTACCGAAGTCTCACAAATCACTACCACTGGACGTCTTTTTACCATCGTTTTTATACTTATAGGATTTTGTTTGTTTACATTTTCTATGGGTCTTGTTATAGAGATTATTAAAAAAGGTGTCTTAACTAGGATTTTAAAGGAAAGAAGCATGATATATAAGATCGCAAGACTTAAAAATCACTTCGTAATCTGCTATCATAATCTCTATACTATCGAGCTTTCAAGACAATTTAGAGAAAACCACATTCCATTTGTAGTTGTTGATAGCAGAGAAGATTTAGCTCAAATAGCTGAAACATATAAATATCCATACTATATAATAGATGAACCTCATACCCAATCAGCTATCTTAAAATCACACCTCTCTAGCGCTAAAGGCCTAATCACTCTAAGCCCACATATCGCTGATAATATCGCCCTTATTGCTACAGTTAGATTATACGAAAAAGAGCTTGGTAGGATTAAACCATATTTTA
This sequence comes from Campylobacter sp., assembly GCA_017506845.1. Lineage (GTDB taxonomy): Bacteria > Campylobacterota > Campylobacteria > Campylobacterales > Campylobacteraceae > Campylobacter. The sequence goes on along the minus strand of JAFVMP010000167.1, from coordinate 1,957 downwards.
TTATGACTAACTCAGATAATGATAATGACACCCAAAAGCTAATAAAACTAGGCGCAGACTCAGTAGTAAGCCCATCAAAGCTAGTCGCTCAAAGAATCTCAGCTATGAGCGTACGCCCTGATATGGAAAACATCCTAGAGCAATTTTTATACAAAAAAGATTCTCCTATAGATATGGAGGAGATTAGAGTCCCTGAGGCTTCATGGATGAGATTTAAAAGAATAAAAGAGACTCATTTAAGAAAACTTACAAATGCTGATATTGTCGGTATCACAGACCAAAATGGCAAATTTAATCCAATGCCAAATGGCGATACTTTAATTGGTACTAGCTCAAAGCTATTAGTAATTGGAACTGCTGAGAGTATCAGAGCAACAAAACGGCTAATTTTTAGCAAATACAAACCAGAGGAGCTAAAATATGTTTAACCTAATCAGTCTTAAAAACGGCCTTGAAAATGTAGATGGATTTTTCTTTGGTGGCGTTAGCACCGGGCTTAAACCAAATGGTGATAACGACCTTGGATTTATCAGAGCCGATGAGCCATTTATGCTTTCAGCTAAATTTACATCAAATAAATTTCAAGCTGCACCTATTGTCCATTTTAAACATTATGAAAAAGGATTTAAATCAAATTTCTTACTACTAAATTCAAAAAATGCCAATGCAATGACAGGGCAAAGCGGTGTAGATGATATTGATGAACTTTTTAAGATTTTAAATCAAAAAACCCCGCTAGTAAATCCAATTATGAGCTCTACTGGAGTGATTGGATATAGATTAAATCAAGAAAAAATCAGATCTGGATTTGATAAATTTGATCTTAATCAAAAAAGTAGCGACTCTGTAGCAAGGGCAATTATGACTACTGATAGCTTTAAAAAAGAGATAGCTTTTAGAGTTGAACTTGAAAATGGCAAAAGCTTTAATATTGCAGCCATTTGCAAAGGCGCAGGTATGATAAATCCAGCATTTGCCACTATGCTTTGCTTTATTCTTACTGATGCAGCTATACCGCAAAGCGATATGGATGAACTATTAGAAGCTACAACAAAACATAGCTTTGATGCTGTAAGCGTAGATGGAGATACTAGCACCAATGACACATTAATGCTACTTAGCTCAGGCAAAAGTGGCGTATATGATAAAGAAGCTTTTAAATTCGCCTTAGATAAGATCACATTAGAGATGGCCTTAAATTTAGTCAAAGATGGCGAAGGAAGCACCAAAGTTGTCGCTTTTGAAGTAAAAGGTGCTGCTAGCGATGATGAAGCTAGCAAAGCAGCTAAGGCGCTCTCAAATTCACTTTTAGTCAAAACAGCTATTTTTGGCGAAGATCCAAACTGGGGTAGGATCGCCTCTACAATCGGCGCTAGCGGCATAGAATGCGATAGTGCTAAATTAACTATATACTATGATGATGTGCTAGTATATGATAAAGATCACCCCGAACTAGATGAAGTAAGAGAGCAAAAAGCGCACGCAGTAATGAAAAAAGATAGCTACCGAATAATTTGTGATTTAGGTATTGCAAATGGCACATTTACTGCATATGGATGCGACTTAGGGCATACTTATGTTAAAATCAATGCCGATTATAGATCATAATTGGCTTGGTTTAAGTATCTTTTTTGTATAATGTCGAGATTTTAAATTTAAAAGGAGTATAAATGCTACATGAATATAGAGATTTAATCACAGAATTAAAAGGCAAAAATGCACATTTTGATGCTGTATTTAACAAACACAATGATCTAGACCAAAGAATTCTAGATGTAGAAGAAGGTCGTGAACACATGGATCAATTTGAGTTAGAAACTCTTAAAAAAGAGAAATTAAGACTAAAAGATGAAGCTTACCATATCTTAATGGAATATAAAAAATCTAAAGCAAATAGCTAAGTAAATTTGGGCTTTTTGCCCAAATTTACTTCAATTGACAATCATTAATAAAAAAT
>JAFVMP010000166.1 GCA_017506845.1 Campylobacter sp. | reverse complement strand
CATACTATTGAGTGGTAGAAAATATTAAGTTTTTTTAAATACAATTAGTCAAATTTAGCCAAAAGGTAAAAAATGAAAAGAGTAGTTATACTGCTAAATATGGGCGGGGTAGATGATCTAAGCCAAGTTAGGGTATTTTTAACTAATATGTTTAATGATCCATATATTTTAGGAATTAAAAATAGATATTTAAGAGCTTTTGTAGCGTGGATGATAACGATGATGAGGTTAAAACCAGCTACGCAAAACTATATCCAGTTAGGCGGCAAGTCTGCTTTAGGCGATATAACACGCTCTTTGGTAGCTAAACTAAATTCCAAATTTAGCTTTGATAATCTAATCTTTGATTATGCTATGAACTATACGCCGCCATTTGCGTCTGATACGCTTGCAAAGTATAAAGATGCTGATGAAATAATACTTTTTCCACTATATCCTCATCATTCAGTTACTACAATTACATCAAGCTTAGACTCTGCTAAAAGGGCTATAGATGAGCTTGGAATTAGCGCTAAAATAAGTATTATAGAGTATTTTTATAATAATGATAAATTTAATGATATTATTATTGCTGATATTATTAAAAGCCTTGGAGATACTAATGCTAGGCAGATTGATTTGATATTTTCAGCTCACTCTCTTCCTCAAAAAGTAATTGATAAAGGCGATTTATATGAGCGTCATCTAAAAGATCATTTAGAGATTTTAAAATCCAAATTAAGTATTGCTAAATTAGAGTTTAATAGCATAAGTTTAGCCTATCAATCTCGTCTTGGGCCAGTAAAGTGGCTAGGACCAAATTTAAGCGAAGTACTTCCAAATTTACCAAGTAAAAAAGCATTAATATATCCAATTAGCTTTTGTATTGATAATTCCGAGACGGATTTTGAATTAGCAGTAGAGTATAAGCATATTGCTAATGAGAGCAAATTTGAGTTTTATAAGGTTGTAAAGGCTCCAAATGATAGCGATGAATTTGCTCAATTCATCGCTAAAAGCGTCATTTAGCACTATTTGCAAAGTTCAGGATATTGGCGAAGTAGTAAAGTAAAGGCGTGTAGAACGCTTTGTGTTCTTATATAGTTGCGATCGCCACTTAAAAGCAGTCTTAGTGAGGCTACATTATTTGCAGATGCAACTGCTATAAATACTGTACCTACTGGCTTTTGCGTGCTTCCGCCATCTGGGCCAGCTACTCCGCTAATAGCTATAGCATAATCAGCCACTCCTAATCCTAGCGCTCCGCTAGCCATAGCCTCAGCACACTGTGCGCTAACAGCACCAAAACTATCTAAAATATCTTTATCAACACCTATCCAGCTATTTTTAATCTCATTAGAGTAGGTTACTAGCGAACCGCTAAAGGCTACGCTCACGCCTGGTATATTGCCAAGTGCTGCAGCACACATTCCCGCGGTACAAGATTCTGCAAAGGTTATTTTTTTATCATTTTGAATTAGCTTTTTAGCTGTAAATTCGATAATATCATCAGCTGGAATTATTTTGCCAATAAATAAATTAGCAACGCTATCAATGAAGCTATCGATATGTCCATATCTATTAGTGCTAACTTTGACTTTGGTTAGGCCATCAATTATTGTAGTTAGAGTAATATTTACATTATAGCTAGCAGTGAGTGGCTCAAGTAAAATTTGTGCGCTCTCTTTGTCAATATCGATAATATGAAAGATTTTAGATTGTTGGTCATCTTGAGTTAAAATCTCAGGTAGTTCTTTGATTGGTTCGGCTTTGATTAAATTTATTTGACAGTTATTTAGGGATATTAAAAAACTATTTTTACTAAATTTAATCACTTGAGAGGGCATAAGTGTTTCAAATTTAAGCTCAATCGTATCAGTTGTAAGTGTAGCTAAAATCCTGCTAAGCGTATTAAATCCATTTTCATTAGCACAAATAGTAATATTATCATACTCTTTGGTAAAATTTTCTATATAAAATGGTAGTTCTTTATCATTGTTTTGAATGTAATAAACTGAAGCAAGAGCACCAAATTTTTCTTTATAAGATGTAAAAAAATAGTCTAAAAATGGGCGATTTATCTGCAAATCCTCGCCTAGGATTATGATTAAATTTTTCATATTTAAGCCTTTAGTAATTAAGTGTAAATTTAGTATAAAAACTATTTGTACTTTGAGTATTATAAAATGACAAATCTAGATATAAATTCTTATAAATTTTAGTATTTATATAGCAGCCTGTATTATACCGCTTGGTCTCATCTTGATAAAGTATAGCTCCGATTTTTGTGTTTTTAAGCAGCTTAGCACTAAGGTTTGTAGAGTGCATATAGGCTATTGGAATATCAAGCGAGTCATCATAGGTGGTATTTAGGGAGTTTGTTAGTTTAAAAATATCTAAATTTAAATCATGCGATGCAGTATAAATACCATAAAAGTTATAATTTTTTGTATGAGTATTTACAGCTTGAAATATATTTATACTAAAATCCCTAGTTATCCAGTGGTCAAATTTAATCGCTTCTATATTGATTAAATCAATACTATTTAAAATCTGGGTATTACTATGAAGCTCTTGATAATGCGATGTTAGTAGCTTACAAGTTTGAATATCAAATGGGCCTTTTGATAGCTTTGATGCTAGATTGACTGGAGTATTCTTTCGTGCAGCCTCAAAACCATTTAGCATCAAGCAAAGCAAAGAAACTAAAATAATTAGCCTCAAATTTTATCCTTAATTTTTGTAATTTTACCAAGTTTTAAATTTGATTTTGATTAAAAGAGTAGAGTGAGAGCCAAAGCTCTCAGGTTTATTGCATCGATTTTGCTTTAGAAAGTACCATTGAATCAAATATTTCAAACAATCTAATAGAATATTCTTCAGAAGTTTTAAATTCTTTAATGATTACTGGAGAGTTATTTAAGAAATCTTTACTTGCAAGGTCGATTGCAGAATTGACATATTTATGTACCATGCTATGTGGCTCAAGAATTTGATTAAACTCAGTAGTATTGCCAAATATAGTTTTACCACGATCTTCACACCATTTACCAAGACGGCACATTGTATGGTCTGGCATCTGTTCGAAGTTTTTAGTGTAAATTTGACTATAGCCGTTTGTTTTAAATAGCATATGATCGATCTTAACAAGGCTTGTAAAGATATTATAAGAGATAAATCTTGCGTTATATTCTATATCTTTAGTATTGCTTACTAATAGATCAAATTTAGTGATAAAGCCTTCAATATGTTTATTTGACTCAATTGAGATAGCCTCAACTTCTTCACTTTGAGCAAACATATCGCTAGCGTTTTGTTTTAGTAGATTGATATTCATCTCTACTTCTGCAGTTGCTTTTTGAGTTCTCTCAGCTAGTTTTCTAACTTCATCAGCAACAACGGCAAATCCACGACCATGCTCACCAGCACGAGCCGCCTCAATAGCAGCATTTAGGGCTAGAAGGTTTGTTTGATCTGAAATATCTTTGATTAAATTTATAACATTTGTAATCTCATCAACGCTTTTGTGTAGGTTTTCAGCTGCTGTGCGTGTTTTATTGCTTGAGCTTGTGATTTCGTTTAAAGATTCAATTAGTTTAGTGCTAGATTGATTTAGTTCAGCGATATTTTCTAAATTATCTTCAATTTTATTTATAGATGTTCTAGATAATTCTAGATTTTTTTCGATTCCTGATTGGATATTTACCGCATTTGCCTTTACACCTGAGATCATATCTTCAGCAATTGATGTGATGATATCGCACTCATTTAGATTACTCGGACAAGATGAAAGCTCTTTAATTTCAGCACGAAGCTTGCTATTTTCTGCATTTCTTGCTTCTAGCTCTTTTTTTAGAGCGACGATTTGTTCTTCATATTGAGCGATTTTTTTTGAACCAAACATATTTTTCCTTTTAATTTTTTAACTCTTTAAACCTGTCAAAGCCACAAGCTATTTAATTATAGAGCTATTAGAACTGCAACATATTGTATAATAAAAATATTTAAATTTCGATAAAATATTAAAAAAAGAATTACTATAATAAATTGATAAAGTACATTTTTTATTAATGATTGTCAATTGAAGTAAATTTGGGCAAAAAGCCCAAATTACTTAGCTATTTGCTTTAGATTTTTTATATTCCATTAAGATATGGTAAGCTTCATCTTTTAGTCTTAATTTCTCTTTTTTAAGAGTTT
>JAFVMP010000165.1 GCA_017506845.1 Campylobacter sp. | reverse complement strand
GAATGGTCTTGAGATTTAGGGGCCACTTTATGTGCCAGTAACCACACAATGTATAAGGAGAAAGGCAGACTGAAATAAAAAAAGAAAAATTGATTTCTCCACGCAATCAGCTAAGCAAGGTAGCAAATTTGATGGTGTGGATATTTGTAGTGTTGAAAATCTAGTAAATTTAGATTACGATAGTGTATATTTGGGTGGGATTTGGGCTGATGAGATGGAAGCTCAACTCTTAAATTTAATAGATAAAAGCAAGATAAAAGTTTTAGATGAAAAGGATATATCATTTTCTACTCCATCTCGTCAGGTAGCTACTGATGAGATTATGAGAGTGCTTGATGGCTATTTTAAAGAGATTAAAATGGACTATTTTTTGTGTAATTCTGCTCTTATCTCACTGCTTCGTGGTAACTCTTTAAGCGTAGTTAGCGATGTGGATTTATATGTGATGAATTATGCTGATTTGGAGTATTTAGCCAGAGAGCTTCCACATTTTTTAGGTAGTGAATATAAGCTAAATTTATGCTATGTCAAAGGCGATGCAGCCGTAAGAACAGATGGCCAGATTAAGCAAATTTGTATCACAAATAATCTATCAGAGAGTGTTGTTATAGATATTGGTCTATTTGATGAGTATGAAAATTTTATGGTGTGCGATTATGATGATGAGCGGTTTTTTTACTTTCCAAAGGAGATTTTTGAAGGCGGATTTACTAGGCTTGAGTATATGGGTTTTGAACTAAATGTATTAAAGCATTATAATGAGTATTTAGAGTTTATGTATGGTAAAAACTATTTAGAAATACCAAAAAGATTTAGCTCAAATGATTATTTAAATTTAAAAACCAAGGACGAATTAGAAGCACTTATAGCGAGGCAATGACTCTAATACAAACACAGTTTTGCCCTGGAGTTGGGGCAAACTCACTACTTTCATCAATATCAATAATTTTAAAGCCATTTTGGATTAAATTTGATTTAAAAATATCTGGGTTTATAAATCTTCTATAATGCCCATCGCTTATAAACTCCCTCTCTCCCACAGCCTTGCCAACTCCAAATTTATCATCATTTATACTTCTAGCCTCTACGACAAAAAGCCCACTAGGCTTGAGTAAATTTTTGACATTTTTTATCAGCCCTAGCTCAGCGATATCATCAATAGCATGTAGCGTAAAACGGCTATAGCATATATCAAATTTATCTTTTAGGTTAAGTGGCGCAGTAAAATCAGCACAAATCCAGCTAGCTTTTTGGTTTTGTTTTTGCAAACTCTCAATAGCAATATGTGAACCATCGATAGCTACAACATCAATACCTTTAGCGTTAAAGTATAAAGAATCCCTACCATTACCACAGCCAAATTCGATCAAGCTTGCTTTGTTTTTATTGCACAAAAAATTATTAAATATAAATTTGGCAAATTTGCTAGGCTCTTTAATCTCATCGTGTTCTAAGCTATAAAACTCATCCCAATAAGCACTATCTCTAAGCATTGCTCACCGCCCCAAAAAGTATCACGCCCCAAGCTAGCACAGCCGTGCTAATAGCTATAAATACAGCTGCACTCCCACAATCTTTGGCGATTTTGGCTAAAGGGTGAAAATCTGGAGTGATGATATCCACGCAAGCCTCAATAGCACTATTTACACACTCCATAGCAAGGATAAAAAGCAAACTTATCCCAAGTATAATCTGCTCTATACCGCTAAGCGGCAAAAACCAAATAGCTATAAATAAAGGTATAATGATAAATAACTCAATTCTAAATGAGCGCTCATTTTTCCACATTGCAGCTAATCCGCTAAGTGCGTAAATAGTATTGCTATAAAAGTGGTATTTAGGTTTCATTTTTATCCTTAGGATATGCAAATTTGCTAAATTATATCTTTATTTTTTTAAATTTTGCTTTTAAATTATTTAGGATCATCTGTAAATGGATTGTTCTTATAGATTATAAAATACCTTCCGCTAAACATCAAAAAGACAAGACCTACAAAAATCGCTGGTATTGTAATGTAAAAACTATCCCAAAAATCTGATAAAAATACTCTAGAAATTACAGCAATAAATAAAAACCCAAGCCCCATTTTGCCACATATTGGCAAATTTAAAATAACTTGACCACTATGGCGAAGAGATGATACATTAAAGATAAAAAATACAAACCCAAGAAGAGTCCAAATAGTAATCCCGTGCAAAATCTTGCTACTAAAATCAAGCCCTAAAAGCAAATTTAATCCAAAAGCACTATATAAAATCCCGCTACCTAAAAGTAAAATATAGTAAATCAATGTATAATGCACACTAAGAAAGAATTTATAGTGCCATTGAGCTAGCAAACTAAGAGTAATAAGCCCAGCTCCAAAAGCTATAAATCCTTGTGTTTCTAAATTTAAATTTAAAAGAGTCGCATAAGCTAAAGTAATAATTGATAAAAATGATATATTTTTTAAAATTGGATTTGGAATAAATGTATATGTATTATTATCTTTACCAAATTTTTTATCAAGTGCAAGATTGCCAAGTGTCATACTAACTCTAAAACCAATTAAAATAATTCCAGCTACATAGCAGTGCAAAAGTGCATAAGAGTTAAGCCCATAAAATAGCCCTAAAATTTCAACCAAAGCGATACTAAATAGCAAAAATATTAAGGCAAAATTATCATAATTTTTACCTAAAATAAGCCAAAAAGATACAACTAAAGCTAAAAAACTCCAAAAAATAGCTATAAAAATATGCCCATTAAATCCTAAAATTTGAGATATTAAGGCTAAAATTAAAATGACAAATCCACTTATACTATAACTCATTAAGCTTTTTTTATAATTAGCCCAATCAGGCACAGAAGTAAATAAAAATCCGCAAAAAGCTGAAGCACAAAAAAGCTCTAAAAATATAAATTGATGAAAAGATATAAAATCCCCAATCCTAAATATCAAAACCAAAGCACCAAAAATTGCTAAAATACCAGCAAAAATATAGTATATTCTCATCGGATGAGCAAAAAAATCATAAATCAAACTATCTTTAATCAAAGTATATTCTCCCTTTAAATTCACTATCAAATAGCGATTTAATCATATTTTCGTCCAAATTTTCTTGAGTAATTTGTAGTGATTTTTCTATATTCATTCCATATCTTGATAAAAATATAATTCTATTAGAAATCTTACACGCTTCATACGCATCATGAGTAACTAATATTACGCTAATGCCGCTATTTTTGGCTATTGATTTTAGTTTGTTAATTAGTATTTCTCGCATAGCAAAATCAAGCCCACTAAAAGGCTCATCAAGTAGCATTAAATCAGCACCTACAACAATAGCTCTAATAAATGCTACTCTAGCTCTCATACCGCCACTTAGCTCTTTTGGATATCTGCTTGCTTCTTGCTTGCTAATGCCTAGCTCTTCAAGCATAGAATAGATCTGGTTTGGATCTGGCTTTTGCATTACTATGGCGATATTTTCATAGGCATTTAGACTTTCAAAAAGTCTATGTTCTTGAAACATATAGGCTATTTTTTTACATATTTTTTATCTTTCCATCATTTGGTTTTAAAAGTCCGCTAATAACTCTTAAAAATGTACTTTTACCACATCCACTTGGGCCAAAAAGCGTAACAATCTCGCCTTTTTTAACATTTAAACTAAAATTTTTTATAATCTCTTTTTGAGCTATATGGTAGCTTAAATTCTCAACACTTAAAATACCCATTAGCTCTCCTTAATCCAAGGCAAAAATATAATATTAATAGGCTTTATAACAAGAAAATTAAAAAGCAAAATTATCCCTATCATAATAACTACATAAGCCAAAACCTCAGTAGTATCAAGGTAGGCTCTAGCATCAGCTATCTTAGCTCCTACGCCATCACTAGCACCAAGAAGCTCGGCCATTATTGCTATTTTAACCCCCATAGCTGTTATGATATTTAGCGAATTTAAAAGATAGGGCAAGATATGAGGTAGATAGTAGGCTTTTAATCTTTTGATTAAATTTAATCTATAAGCTATACAAACCTCATTTAGTCTATTGTCAAGCGTAATTACACTTAGCATAGAATTAGCAAAACTCAAAGGAAAAATTGCTATAAATACAGTAAAAATCACACTCATATCTCCAAGCTCAAACCAAAACAGAGCCAAAACAATCCATATAATTGGCGGCATAGCTAAAAATATATCCATTAGCGGTTTAAAAATTTTGGCTAAGGTTTTAAAACTACCTGCAATTACGCCCAAAATCCACCCAATAATAAAGGCCAAAACTATACTAATAGCTGTTCTATATATTGTTAGTGAAATTTGGCTATTGCTACTTGTAATTAGCTCAAATGAACGCTTAAGCACATCAAGTGGAGCTGGTAAGATAAAACTACCGCTAAAATCAGAACCGATCTGCCATATGCCGAAAAATATAGCTATAAGTCCAAGTCCGCTAAGCCCTTCAATTAAATAGTTGCTAATTTTATGTAAAGGGCTTAGCTTAATCTCAATTCCATCTTTTATTATCATAGATACAGCTCTTTGCTGGGCATTTTACCTCCTATTAATTTTGGGTTTATATCATAAATAATATCAAAAAATAGATCTAAATTTTGAGCGATATCTTGACATCGTTCTACTTTTAAATTAGCATAATTTAGAGCTTCTTTTATTGCTGGTTGCGGGATAGGAAGATATTTAGAGCCAAATTGTGCTGCTAGATCAAAACTAGAGTTTATCCATACTAAAGCCTCTTTTAAATCCTTATGAAAAGTATTGAAAAATTCCAAATTTTCTTGATAAAACTTGCCATTTACTATTAATCCAGCTTGTGGAATTGTAGGAACTTGTTTAAATGTATCAGCCCAAATTTGTTGTATATCTAAAGATCGTTTTACATCTATTCCATTTTTCTTAGCTGTTATGCTCATTGCTGAGGCCATAGGCTCTGATATAAGGATATTATCAAAATCTTTTTTTAAAAACATCATCATCGCCTCAGGTGGAGTCTGGACATATGTGATATCGATTTTATTTAAATTTACGCTATTTTTTATACATAATGCTCTAAAGACAATATCTGGCAAATCATTTTTAAAGGCCATAATTAGCTTTTTGCCTTCTAAATCTTTTAATGAGTTTAAATTCTCACCCTTGCTAAATATATAGTTTAATCCATTTGTTAAGATATTTAGCATTTTTACATCAAGCCCTTGATTTGCCAAATTTAGCCCTACATTTATAGGTGATGCTGAAAGCAAAAACGAACCACTAGCAAACCCAGCTCTTAATTGGTCTGGATTTCTCCACTCTTTATAGTTTAAATTTATTAAATTTTTTGCCTTTCCTTGCTTCATTGCTACAGCCGCAACAAGCGATATAATCGCAGGTGCGTTCCATATATCAAGTCTTAATTTTTCACTGCTAAAAAGTAAATTTGGGATACTCAATGCCCCAATGCTAAAGGCTATGCTATGTTGTAAAAATTCTCTTCTACTACTCATAAAATCTCCCATAAAATAAGTTTATAATCATACAAAAATTATCCTAAATAATTATTAAATTTTTTCTATTTTTTTAAGCTTATAAATATAATTTTAATTGAATTTGATTTATTTATAAATAGAAAGAATTAATTTGCCTACCTTGTTTGGTAGGCTTTGAGGTTATTTTAATTAATTTTTTAACTCTGTATCATAATCCTTACCAGAAAAGATTCTAGCTCTATTAGTGTTAAATTCATCACTAAATATACTCCTACTAGGCTCAAAATCCTCGCTTGTAATACCTAAAATATCCATAAATCCATGGATAAAATCATCGCTCATAAGTGGTCTATTTTGCGCATTTTTGATTTTTTCTATTATTTGTGGAT
>JAFVMP010000015.1 GCA_017506845.1 Campylobacter sp. | reverse complement strand
TTCATTTTCTTTTATAAATTCTTTTGGATTTTTGATATTTTTATCCCAAGAAATTTCGCTAATATGTAAAAATCCCTCAATATCATTACCCAAATCAACAAAGGCACCATATGGTTCAATATTGCTTACAGTTACTTTAATAGTATCGCCAACTTCTAGGCCATCTTTAATCTCATCCCACGGATCTGGAGTAGCAGCTTTAATAGATAGAGATAGATGTTTTTTCTCATTATCATATTTAATGATTTTCACATCTACTTTATCACCCTCTTTATATATAGTATTTGGATTTACCGGACCTTTATAACTAATTTCACTATAATGAACTAGTCCATCTATACCGCCTACATCAACAAACATACCATATGTAGTGATTTTTTTGATAGTTCCTTCGATTACATCAGTATTTTCTAAAATTGCAGACACTATCTCTTTACGTTTTTTTCTATCTTCATCAACTAGCTTTTTGCGTGATACAATGATACTTTGATCATCTTTATCAATTTTAATAACTTTAACTTTAAAGCTCTTATTCATAGCTTGATTTGGATCTTTAAATCCACTTTGTGATCTAGGCATAAAAAACTCAATACCTTCATCATTAACAGCAACAAAACCACCCTTATTTTTTGATATAATTTTTACATCAAATATATTTTCAGCATCTTCATTGAAGTTATCTATGAACGCTTTTACTTTCTCTTTTCTAAGAGCTTTTTTATGCGATACACTAAGTCTACCATTTCTAGAGCCAGTTACTGCTACTTTAATACTATCACCAATGTTAAATAACAAATTTCCATTTTCATCGGTAATTTCAGATATACTCATTACACCTTCAGATTTTTTGCGTACATCTACATATACTTCATCATCTTTTATATTAACGATGACACCATCACACACAGTAGCCTCTTCACTTTTTAAAGACTCTTCAAACATAGTAGCAAAATCTTCTTCTAGATCGATTTTGTCAATGTCATTATGAACGAATTTTTTCGCCTCAGCCATCTTGTTCCTTTTATCTATAGATTTTCTTTCTGCTTTACAGCATTTAAGTGCTAAATTTTACCTTTTTTTAGCTTTATATTATATTAACTATTGCAAATTTTATCGATATTTTCAAGCTCTTTTATAACATTTTGAATAACCCACTCAGGCGTACTAGCTCCAGCGCTTACTCCACATATCTTTTTATCTTTAAACCATTCTGAATTTAGCTCATTTTGGCTCTCTATTAGATAGCTATCTTTACATAAATTTTTAGCTATTAAATATAACTGCTTGGTATTGGATGAATTTTTACCACCTACAATTACCATTACATCAGCTTTTGAGGCTAACTCTCTTACAGCTTCTTGATTTTCTAATGTTGCGTTACATATAGTATTAAATACTCTAACCTCTTTTACCCTTTGCATAAGGTGCGTTACAATAGTCATAAACTCCTCAATTTTTTTAGTAGTTTGAGAAATCACTGCTACTTTTTGCGGCAATTTAGCACCTGCTAACTCCTCTTGAGATAGCACTACATGTACAGGCTTTGTTGAGTAGCTCATCACACCACGTACCTCAGGGTGATTTATATCACCAAATATCACAATTTCATAACCTTCATTACTCATCTTTTCGGCAATATTTTGTGGTTTAGTAACAAATGGGCATGTAGCATCTATTACCTCAATTCCAGTAGTTTTTAATCTTTCTAAATCACCTTTTGTAATGCCATGAGTTCGGATGATTGCCCTTTTTTCATCAGTTAATTCATTTATATTTTTTAAGGTCTTAACTCTAAAATTATCCTTTAGCCTATCAATTTCTAAGCTATTATGAATTAACTCGCCAATTGTAGCAGATGTAGAATCTTTTGATCCTGCAGAGTTTTCAGCAATCTTTATAGCTCTTTTAACACCAAAACAAAATCCATAATTTTTAGCAAGTTCAATCTTCAACTTTAGCTCCTAAAGATCTTAAAAAGTGACTAAATTTAGGAAACGATGTAGCTATAAATTCACTTTTTGATATATCCATTCCGCACTTTAGTCCAAGCACTGCAAAACTCATAGCTATTCTATGGTCTCCATGACTATCAATAAGCGCTCTTTTAGCCTTAGATCCAACAACCCAAAATCCATCTTCATACTCACCAGCTTCTATACCGCATGCCTTTAATGCATTTATAGTTACTGTGATTCTATCGCACTCTTTTACTCTTAACTCAGCTGCATTTCTTAACTCGCTTTTACCATTAGCACAAGCAAAAGCAATAGCAAGCGCTGGAGCTTCATCAATTAACCACGAAATATTATCATCTACGCTAATAGCTTCTAATTTATCACCGACAATCTCTATATCTCCAATATCTTCATACTGACTACTTGTTATTGTATAGCTAATTTTTGCTCCCATTTTTTCTAAGACTTTATAAGCTTCAATTCTAGTTTTATTTAATAATATATTTTTAAATTTAACTCTAGCACCTGGAGTAATAGCTGCTGCTACAGCATAAAAAAAGCATGAACTTGGATCATTTGGAACACTCATAATAAGAGGTTTTAGCTTTTTTGATCCTAGTGGTTTTACAATAATTTTACCATCTTCATAGCTAATATCTGCTCCCATTCCTTTTAGCATTCGCTCACTATGATCACGGCTTAATTCTGGTTCGCTAAACTCGCATCCCTTAGCACATAAACCAGCTAAAATCAGAGCGCTTTGAACCTGTGCTGAAGCAATTGCTGAATCATAATTAAAATATTCCAAATTTCCACCACGGATAGCAATTGGAGCTTTATTTGCTTTGTCTCTACCATCAATTTTGGCACCTATTTTAATCAGTGGATCAGCTACACGCCTCATTGGACGCTCATTTAAATACTCATCACCGCTTAATACATAAAATCCATCACAACCAGCCAAAAGTCCCATATATATTCTCATTGCAGTTCCTGAGTTGCCGCACTCTAAAATCGATTTAGCTGAGCTAATTTGTGCTGGTGGAGTAATATGATATTTATCATCAATCTTTTCAACCTTAGCACCAAGCTTTGAGGCAATAGCTAGCGAGTTTAGTGTATCTTCAGCCTCAAGATAGTTGCTAATCACACTTGTCTTATCGCTTAAAAGAGAAAATATAGCACATCTATGACTGATGGATTTATCAGTGGAAACTAAATCAAATTCCACATTAAATTTAGATTCTAAAGGCTCTACTCTCATCTTAATCCAATACCTAAATTATCTTTTAAAGCTGTCAAAATCTCATCCATAATAGCTACAATCTCTTCATCTTCAAGAGTTTTAGCATCATCTTGGAATGCAAATTTTACACTTAAGCTTATATTATCACCTAAGCTCTCATC
>JAFVMP010000164.1 GCA_017506845.1 Campylobacter sp. | reverse complement strand
GTCAAATCTATAATGCTTTATAATCCCCAAAGCTTGTTTTCTCATATCTGCAAAGAATGTAGCTTCTCTAAAGTATGGCTTATGAAATATCTGAAGTGGGTCATAAATATATATTAACCCAAAAATTATAACTACAAAAGGCAGTGGATATAATAAAGAAATAAATATAAATTTTTTCGCATTTTTATCTGACATGTTAAAACCTTAAAAATTAAAATATATAAACTCTACATATGGAGTTATGCTAAGTGTGATGAGTGCTATATATAGTAATAATCCAGAGAAAATTGCGTTTTTTAAATTTGGCTTAAATGAATTTAGCATCTCAATGCTATTTTTGCGCATTAGAGTTATGATTAGTGCTATGATAAGATATATGATAGTATCGTTTCTACCGCCAATTTGCTCTAAAATCAAAGGAAATCTAAACTTTTGCGGTAGTTCTATCCAGACAACCCCAAACATTCCTTTAAGTAAATTCAAAGCTCCATCTAAGTTTTGACTTCTGAAAAATATCCAAGTGATATTTAAAAAATTAAATGTTATAAACCAGCAAAAAATTTTATAGATTTTTGAATTTGTGTATCTTAATGAGATATCAAAATATAGATAAATTCTATGAATCACCATAGCAACGCCATGAAGCGCACCCCAAATCACAAATCCCCATCCAGCACCATGCCAAACACCGCTTAAAAATGCTACGATAAAGAGATTTCTAAGGGTTAAAAGTTTGCCAAATCTATTACCACCAAGTGGTATATATAAATAATCTTTTAAAAATCTTCCTAAAGTGATATGCCATCTTCGCCAAAAATCAGTGATATTTAGAGATTTATATGGCGAGTTGAAGTTTATAGGCAATATTATACCAAAGATAAGCCCAAGCCCGATAGCCATATCGCAATACCCACTAAAATCAAAATAGAGCTGAAAAGTATATGAAAGTGATGTTACCCATGACTCTATGATATTCATTACCCCACCATTTTCTACATAGCTAAATCCAGCATTAGCCCACTTCGCAAAGCTATCTGCGATAAACACCTTTTTAAATAGTCCAATACTAAAGATAAATAGCCCTTTGGCTATGGATTGATATTGAGTAGGGATAGTCTCATTAGCTTTAAATTGTGGCATCATCTCTTTGTGATGGACTATTGGTCCGGCGATTAATTGCGGAAAGAAGCTGATAAATAGACAATAATCTATAAAATCTATCTTTTTACCATGCTCCCTTAGGTCATTGATATCTACATTTTTATAGCAATCAGTTAAAAATGCGATCTGCTGAAAAGTGAAAAATGATATAGCCAAAGGCAAAACTATATGTGGCAAGGGGATATTGAAATTTAAATTTAAAATTTGATTAAAGAGATTGAAATTTTCTAATAAAAAATCTGTATATTTAAAAAACCCAAGTAAGCCAAGATTGAAGATAATTCCAATGATTAAAAGGCTCTTACCCCCCCCCCAATTTGGCTAATTTAATAGATAAAATTCTATTAGCGATAAGATAATTTATCAAAATCGACCCAACCAAAATAGGCAGATACAAAACATTCCAAAAAGCATAGAAAAATAGACTTCCAAGGACTAAAAATATATTAGAAGCTCTATGATAATTAAGGTATTTTAATAGATAAAATCCAACTATCATAACAGGCAAAAAGCCAAATATAAAAGCATAAGAGCTAAAAATCATAAATCTCCTTTTGTAAAAATATCCCAAAATAATAGCATAAAATTGCTAAATTTAATTTATAGTTTATTGGATTTTAAAATTTTTTTTGTTATTCTTTTGGAATTTAATTAAAGGTATTTTGATGACAAATTTAAAAAATATTAGAGCCTTTGGAGAGTGGGAAGACCAAGAGCTTTTAATGCTTAGTATTCCACACTCTAATAGCGACTGGGCTGAGTATTTAGATGAGATTTTAGATAGTTATGAAGAGCTAGTAAGTGCTGTGAGTAAATATCAAAAGGTATTATTAATAGCGCCAAATTTAAGCGATTTTGATAGATTTAAAAAATTTGATAATTGCGAGTTTTTGCAAATTGATACCGATGATACTTGGATTAGAGATTATGGCGCTATTGATGTTAGGCGTGGCGATGAGATTATTAGTTATGATTTTAAATTTAACGCTTGGGGCGGAAAGTTTAATAGCAATAAAGATAATATGGTAAATAAAAAATTATTTGAGCATTTTGGAACTAAATTAGAAGAGATTGATCTGATTTTAGAAGGTGGTAGTATCGATTTTAATGGCGATGGAGTGATGCTTACAACCACTGAGTGTTTGCTAAATGATAATAGAAATAGACTTAATAAAGATGAACTTGAGATAAAGCTAAAAGATCTGTTTGGTTTAAATAAGATAGTTTGGTTAAATCATGGATTTATAAAGGGTGATGATACTGATAGTCATGTAGATACTCTAGCTAGATTTATTGATAAAAATACAGTAGCTTATGCAGCTTGCTATGATGAGAGTGATGAGCATTATGAAGAGTTAAATTTAATGAAGCAAGAGCTTGAAGCAGCTGGGTTTAATCTTGTAGCTCTACCATTGCCAAAACCTGTAATTTATGAAGGCAAAAGACTTGGTGCTACATATTGCAATTTTATATTTATAAATAATGCTGTAATTGTGCCAACTTATGCAGATAAGGTGGCTGATGAGTATGCTATAAATGCTCTTAAAAGTGCCTTGCCTAATAAAGATATAATAGGCGTAGATAGTAGAGTGTTTATTAGACAAAATGGTAGCCTTCACTGCTCTAGTCAAAATAGATATAAAAGGAATATATAATGAAAGTAGCATTAATAGCACATAAATATTATGGGGATAAAGATAGTACGGTTAAACGCACTACTCAAATGATAAAAGAAGCTGCTAGCAGTGGAGCGCAGCTTGTAGTGCTTCAAGAGCTTCATCAAGGAGCATATTTTTGTCAAGATGAAAATGTGGATAAATTTGATTTAGCTGCTAATTATCAAGAGGATAAAAAATATTGGAGTAGCGTGGCTAAAGAGTGCAATATAGTGCTAGTAACT
>JAFVMP010000163.1 GCA_017506845.1 Campylobacter sp. | reverse complement strand
GCTCACGGTGGCGACGGCCAAGTTCAGTTTCGTCAACTCCTCTGTCGGTCTTGTAATCGACGATAACGATTTCGCCGTCCTCAACAAAGGCAAGGTCGAGCATCTAGGTGGTAAAAACTCTATGCAAATTGGCCTAGGCTCCACGGTTAATACAGTTACTAAAATCTTTAAACAAGGTACAATCCAAACTACTGATAAACAAAGCGATATGGCTATCCAAGGCGATGGGTTTTTTGTCGTATCACCTGATGGTGGCAAGACCTATATGTATACTAGAAATGGTGACTTCAGCCTAGACTCAATGGGTAATTTCGTAGATCGTAACGGCTATGTAGTCCAAGGCTGGATGAGAAACGAAGATACCGGCACCATCGATCCTACTAGCCCATTAAGCAATATCGTAATAGAACCTGGTATGGCTATGGAGGCTAATCCTACTAGCGAGCTAGCTATAATAGCCAATCTAAACTCAGGCTCAAACATCGGAGCTAAAAACTCACCTATCTATACTCTAGACCATTATAATGATTTTTTAGATGCTAATGGTAATGGCCTATGGGAAGATGGTGAAGCTAAAAATCCAAATGACCTAAGCAACAACACCTACTACATAAACTCAAATAAAGAAGTAGCAGTAAAAGAAGCTGGCGTAGACCTAGGTGTAGTATTTAACGGCTCAGGAGAAGGGCTAAACCTAAGAGAGGGCCAAGGTATATGGGTTAGCTACGCTGATGCAAAGGCTACATTTGGCGAGCTTCCAAATAATGCTGGGCAAGGCACTGACAAATATAAGCTACATATCTCAATCAACGGTATAGAGATACCAGCTACTGAGTTAGGCAATATGGATGAAGTAGTCAAAAAGATAAATGACTATACTGCTCAAACTGGAGTTAGAGCTACAGCAATAGATGGTAAAAAACTTCAACTAACAAATGCAAATAATCAAGGCACCACCGATGCTACTAAAAATATCAAGATTAAAAAGCTAGAAGGCGATACCACATCTATCCAGACAACTAGCGTAATCACAGCCTATAAATATACCTACTCTTCAGGTGCTGGAGCGACTGCGGGACATCACTATAATGATAGTGCTGCTAGGGTAGTAAAGACTACAGAGGATCTAAGGCGTGCTATGCAAACAGATGCTAGAGAGTATGTCAACTATGCTGGTAATAATGTATCAAACGCAGTAAATGGCGCTACATACTTAGTAAATTCTGTTATAGCTAAGATTGATGCCGGACAAGGTGGTTTTAATCCAGCTGGGGGTATAAATGCAATAAAAACTGCAATAGATGCTTTAAAGGATGCTGTAACAGATGCTCAAGCAGCATTTACACATCTTAAAGGTCAAGGTGCTGTAACTGAGCCTATATCTGAAGCAGCAGTAAGAAATATTAACAATATAATGGATCAGATAGATGCAATCGGTAAAGATGCTGCAGGTCAATACAATAGTGTAAATGATATAAAAGAAGCTTTAAGAGAATTAATCACAGATGATAAGCTAGCACAAATGGCTCAAGAGGAGTGGGACTCTCCATTAGATGCTGATGGTGCTGGTAACTTTGCTAATAATACTGCAAATGGCTTACCTGCTGCAGACGCAGATAATACAAATAGCAACGCTACATATAGAGATATAAATCTAAATGATGGAGTACAAGTAACTGTAAATGAAAAGGGGCAATTTGTCTTTAGAAACCCAGCTGGTGATGCAAGCTACGGCCAAAATGATGGACACACTACGGTTAATCAAGCTCAACCAGGTGGCACAAAGGTAGAAGATAGTGCAGATGCCTACACTAATGCACAAGGTCAAAAGCTAGTCCCATCAAATCAAGACACATATACCAACGACTACGCTATGCAAATAGCAGTAAGCGGCTATAGTAATGCAGCTCAAAATGTAAATGAAAACTCAGCCCTAGCTGATGTATTTAAGGCTCTTGGTGGATCATTAGCCACAGGTACAGGTGAAAAGGTATCAAGCAACCTAACAATGTCTAGCCACGCAGCTACAACTGAGATATATGATAGCCTAGGGTCTAAACATGAGATTAAATTTGAGTGGAGAAAGGTAAGCTACAGTCCAGAAAATGGAACCGAGTGGTCAGTCCTAATCCAAGTCCCAGAACCAGGTGTACTAAATGCTGATGGTAGTGGATTTTCTAATGTAGTATCTGGTTCAGCTAGATTTAATAATGATGGAACCTTGCTAGGATTTACACCTACTACTTTATCATTTACGGCAAATAACGGCTCAGCACCAGGGCAAGGTATCGAGCTAAACTTTGGTAAAATCGGTGACTCTAATGGCCTAAGAAGTAACGACAACCCAAGTGCTACTGATAATATAACCCAAGATGGCTATGCTGCTGGTAACCTAGTAGGTACTAGAATCGATGAGGCTGGTACTATCATAGGTAGCTTTAGCAATGGTAGAAGCTTTGGACTAGCACAAGTAAGCCTAGCAGTATTTAGTAATAACGAAGGCTTAGAGAGTAGATCTGGAAATATCTTTAGCCAGACTGCAAATAGTGGTGATCCTATCTTTGGCGCAGCTGGAACTAGCAGGCGTGGGACTATTACAGCAAGTGCTTTGGAGATGAGTAACGTGGATTTAAGTAGGGCGCTAACTCAGCTAATCGTAGTCCAAAGAGGCTACCAAGCCAACTCTAAAACAATAACCACAAGCGACCAGATGCTTACTAGCTTATTACAAATCAAACAGTAGGGCTAGGTAACATTGCGGGGACTTCCCCCGCTTTTATTGATATAGAGCTTTTGCTAAATATTTAGCGATATTTTGAGTTTAAACCCTTACTACTCTAAAATTAACCTAATTCATTGGAAATTATTATACCACAATTGAAACTAAAAATAATCAAAAAACTAATAAAGTATGATAAAAAGAGAATTGAAAAGAATTATAAAAGATTGATTAAAATTTAAAAGAAGCTTAAGTGGGTTAAGCTCACCAGTTATATAGTCGTGCAAGTATTATATTATCGGTATTTTAGAAATATAAAATTTATAAAGTAACCTAATAAGTAACTTATTTACTTTTTATTGTTTATTTTTATGGAGATAGTTAGATTAATTAAAATGATTACTTTTCCCCCACTTTTCCCCCACTTTTCCCTACCATAGGGAAAAGTTTCTCAGCTATGTTGCCACCGATATTAGAAAGTAATTTTTTTAACTACTTTTCCCTATTTTTTGGTTACTGTGTAAAGAACCAATAAAAAAAAGAGGAATTTCTTTTTTATTGGTAGATAAAATCTCAGCCAAATTCTAAATAAATTCCAAAATTTTATATCAAATTTAACAAAACAAGCTATAATTCTACAAAGACTTGCACCCCTATCTCTAGGGGCGGTTAGATTATTTATCCAACAAAATAACTATATAATAAATTGCTTGTGCGGTGTAAGCAACTATCATAATCACTATTTTCAAGTTTTTTAGACTCATTTTGCTATTTTGGATTTTAGTCGCAAGGCTAGGAGACAAAGTAGCTTTTATTCATTAGCTTCTATCTTAGATCTTGGTTTGATGGCAGATATAAATTTGGCAGTAAATCAAGCCGATGGTAGGGACGCCCACACCCCCTACACTCAAGCCCAAAGTCTTGACGGGCGACTGGTTCGTAAAGAACATTTCACCAGCTCTTGCAAAAGCAAGGAGATTATTATATTATAAATTAACTAAAAATCACAAAATCAAGATCTTAGCGGAAGTAGATAATGGTTTTTATTGGTAATCAAAAATTTAAATATAGCGAATTTTTTTAATTTTACCAGTAAGAAAAAAGATTTTTTCTTACTGGTATCTTGGCTAAATTTACAACAAACTAGCATAAAATCAAATATTTTATAGTAAAATACAATAAATTTACAAAAATGGATAATTATGAAAAGTTTAACATTTGATGAGATTTACCAGGATTTAAAAAGTCTAGAGTATGATTATTTACAGCCTACACTTGATAGGATACTAGCAGAAGAACCACGATATATAGAGAATTTTAATAAAGTATTTGCAAATTTGACTGATAATGCGTATCTTGAACTCAAACAATTGTTTATGGAGTTTGGTTTGGATTTTATAGATTTTAATAAGGAAATTC
>JAFVMP010000162.1 GCA_017506845.1 Campylobacter sp. | reverse complement strand
GATATAAACTTCTTAGTAAATGTTAAAAGATTACAAGAAGAAGAAAAAATATAATTAGAAAGAAGGTGATAAAATGAACAAATTAAAAAATATAAAAGCAAAAAATAAGCTTCATGATGATAGGGTGATTATAAATACGATTGATATTAACGATTCAAAAAATACTGATTTTAAAGGTATTGAGATTATTGATGGTAATAAAAATAATGATGACTTAGAAATAGATAAGCCTAGAGATTTGATTAGAAAATTAAATTTGAAAGTCAAAGATATTGTCCCAGCAAGAGAGTTAGATTTGTTAGAATATAAGGGCTTTAAAGTTAGTGTAATATATGATACCTTAGATGAAAAGTGTTTTAAAAATTTAAATACTTATCCGTATGTATATACCATTAAAGATAGAAATGGTATTGAGTTTGAAAATAATATAGTATTTGATAAATATAAAACATCTTCTTTGGGTGAAAAAAATCAAAATAGTTCCATTTTAAATTCTAAACTTAATCAGTTTGATGTAGGAATTACAGATAAAGTAATAACACAACCATTAACTTATCAACAATTAAAGAATGTTATTGAGAAATTTATCAATAACATAGAAGAACGTAAAATCACTATAGATAAAAATATAGTTAAAGCCAAAGATTTAATTCAAGAGTGTGAAGAAAATATTAAAAGTCATCAAGATTATAATTTCGCAACCCTTAAAAAGGCATTAGAAACTGATTTTGATACTATTCAAAACGCTATGAAAAATCCAATAGATTTGGTTAGAGAAGATTTATTAAAATATAGACCTAAGAGCTATGAGTTTATGTGTTCAATACCAGATAAAGCATTAGAAAAAGCTATTGGTAATAAATATAATGAGCTTAAATCTCATCTAAAAAATATGTCCGAAGGAAAAGAACCATTAAAGGTTGAGTTTAAAATGGATTTATTTGAAGATAAAGCAACCACTAAACCTAGCATACAAAATAATAATTATACAAATGAGCAACATCATAGCAATAAAAATATACTCAAAGAAGAAAGTGCCTATAAAAATAAAAATGAAATAAAAAACACAGAAGAGATTGATATGCAGTTTTAATAAAATAATACACTAGCGATATTACTGCTAGTGTATTATATACTATTTAAAGATTAAATTTCCATTTCATTACCTTTGTTTTTGGATTTATTTACACTGCTTGGAATACTTTGATTTATAGGCTTTGGTGATTGATAAATGCTTTGCTGATTCTTATTTGTTTGATTAATATTTATAGAGTTTATTTTATTTTGATTGTTATCTATATCTACTCTGTTGTCTGCTTGAGTTCCTTGATGGCTTGTATCTGGGAGTCGCATATCTCTATTATCTTGGGATTGTCGGCTAGATTGTAGCTGATGGTGTGCGTCGTTTGGCAGTAACATATTAGATTGTTCTCTTCTAGTATCCATATCGAATTTGGACATACTTCGCACTGGGTTAGCGTTTGCCCCAGTAAGCCTTGCAAGGTCTGTGGTTCGTTTTGGCTTAGATATAGCAAGGCTGGTGATATATAGCTCATCTCTTGATTGTATCGTGGCTCGTGAGTATTTGTTTGATCTATCTCTTGTGTTGTTTCGTTCTCCATATGAAGTCCTTGTTGTATTTTTATATATTGGTTTGTTAAATTCAGATTCGCTGATCGGCTTTTTGAGAGTTGGCTTAAATTTGCCATTGATATATTCATAATTCTTTTTAATTTCGATCAATCTTTTTCTTTTTTGACTTGTTTCAATCTCTTTTAAATATTTTTTAGCTTTTATATATTTGTCTTGTTGAATTTGCTTGATTTCTAAATCTCTATTTTTGTTATGCTCTTTATCTTTTTCTAGGCTAGATAGTTTAATTGGCTTAATCTCTTTTGATTTTGAGTATTCATTGATAATATCACTATTTATATAATTATAGGTCATATCATATGTAAAATTATTCACACTTCTTTGAAGAGTTAAATTTATCTCTTTATCAAGATATCTTTCATTTGATATCTCATCATTAACTTCTTTAAGCAGTGAAATTAGTGGAGTATCTCGAAATACTTGTGGGCTGATAGTTCCTAGCATATATGATTTATGGTCATTTTTCATATAGAGGGTATAACTATTATTTTTATTGTCTGTATCTTTAAGGAGCTTGATCTCAAAACCTTTGAATTTAAAAAGAGTTGGATTATAAAAAGGCGTTGAGTTATTGCTATCTATAATATCAATATCTTTCTTATGTTCTTCGAAAAATAGTTCGATATTTTGTTCCATTTCAGACTTTGTATAATGCTTATTAGCAAATGATCTTATAGTCCAGCCGATATCAGCAGGTTTATATCTATAATCTTTATTTCTTATTCTTTCATCGTGTTCTCTTTTGTCTGCTTTCATCTCTGTGTAGATATTTTTATAGCTAATTACAAAATCTTTATCAAATATAGAATCTTTTTTATAGGTATATTTGTGATTATTTGGTTTTTGTGGTATGTTTTGTTTTATCTCTTTATAGGTATTTTTCTTAAATTCTTTAAGTGGAATTAGTTCTTTATCTATTTTATTACCATTTTCATCTCTGTATAAAGAGCAATCCCAAATTTTTTCATATATAGTTGCTTCATAACATTTTTGGGTTTTGGTCTCTTTGTCGTATTTGTATATAACTCTTTTACGCTCACTTTGATCTGTGATAGCAAATCTCACTAAATCATATTTTTTCAATCGATTTTCTTTTACTACTCTTTCTAAATCTTTACCCCATATAATAGCTTCTTTGTCTTTTGTGGTTTTATACTTGACATAATAACTTATTGAGTTATTTGGATTAAAATCATAATAGTCCTTGCCAAAATCTGTTATTAAATAGTGATGATTTTTACTCCATTTTTTCTCAAATTTTGGCTTAATATCATCATAGTTTACATCTTTAGTAAAAGCATTTTCTACACCTATGTTGCGTAGATTTTCAGCATATTTTATTCTTATTTTGGCTAAATCTGATTTGCTTATTCGCAACTTTTTTCCATTAATGTTATTAGTTCTTTTTAATATAAGATGGCAATGCGGATTATCTGT
This sequence comes from Campylobacter sp., assembly GCA_017506845.1. Lineage (GTDB taxonomy): Bacteria > Campylobacterota > Campylobacteria > Campylobacterales > Campylobacteraceae > Campylobacter. The sequence continues at coordinate 8,443 of JAFVMP010000162.1, read as the reverse complement.
ATCATTATGTGAGGCGATGATAAAATTATGATTTGGATATAGCTCTTTTATCGTGTTAAAACAAGCTTGTTTGATCTGATCTGTTGAGGCAACTTCATAATTATTCATAGAGAAAATCATATTAAATGTCTCTTTATTTTCTCTATGACTTTCAGATAAATCGATATTTCTTTTTAGCCTATAATTGCTATCCATTTTTTCTAAAGCAATGTTATTTTGAGATTTACCACGATATCTATTTGCCATATCAAAATTTATACTTTCATCGCCTTCATAACAAATAAGCTCAAGCGTCCCATCTCTAGTAATATATTTGATATGTGATGCTAAATGCTCATAGCTTTTACAAGAGCTAGAGATTTTAAAAACCACTTGATGGTTAAAATCTTTTTTTTCAATATTATGTTTATTATCGATAGAAGATTTAGAATATCGCTCTTTTTTTAAATAAAAATTACCAGTTTTACAAGCATAACTATTATCATAGGATTTAAAAATTTTTTTTACACGAATAGCTTCATTTTCAAATTCATCTTCCCATTTATGTTTAAAATAGTTATAAACTCTTCCCACTTAATTGCTCTCTAATTTTAAATCTACTCTTTTAGAGAGTTCGCTTAAACGATTATCAATTCTTTCATGGATATCTATCAACTCATTAATAAGTTTAATACCATTTTCATCTATACAATATAATTGGTTATTTTCTATATGGGATTTAATATATCTAAAAGCCTTAATGTATGCTTTTTGATTTTTTTTAATATCAATAATATCAATTCTAGGAACAAATTTTTCATCATAAAGAGTATTAAGCAATCTGAGTTTAATCTCTTTTGTATTAGAAATTCCGTGAGCTTTACTTTGAGATTTTATAAATTCATTTTCGTTTTGAGTCAAACGAATTCTGTATTCATAGCTCTTTAATCTGCTTTCATCATATGGCATCGTTTCTAATTCACTCTGAGCTTGATAGTAGCAATCTTTATGAAATTTGATAATTTCATTTAAAAACTCTGATTTGGTTTTTATACCAAATTTAGATTTTTTATCATTTAAATATTTTAGATTTTCGTCGCTAATTGTAAATTTAAATCTCTCTTTATTGATATTTTTTTTCACTTTTTTTACCTTACTGGCCTTTGGCTATTTTTAGGAGCTTCGCAGAAATGCAACTTATGCTTTTTGACTTCATTTTAAAAAATGGGGTCAAAAATTGGCGTAAGTTGCTATCCTGCCAAAATAAAAACTCACAAAATGTATTTTACAAAATTGGGCTTATATTTAGCTTAATCTATTGACATTATAGAAATATGTATTGTATAATCCATCATAAAAAATTTAAATATCCTATAAAGGAAAAATATATGCGTCAAGATGAGTTGAATAAAAAAATGGCAGCAATAAGTAAAAGAATTAAAAAAGATCAAGAGCTTTTGCTTAAACTAAAAGATGAAGAAAAGAAAATCAAAAAGCTTAATTTAGCACTCAATGCTTTTACATCTGCTATTGAAAAAGAAATTCTAAGAGATGAACACTTTAGAAATTTGCTATTAGATATTTTTAAAGACAAAAATAAAACCATATTAGTCGATAAGCTTACTCAAATTAATTTAGAGTTTGAAGAGATAAATAGCAATGATTTAAATAATTCGGACTTAGAATAAAATAGCAAAATAGAAAATTTATAAAGGAGAAAAAATGAGATATCCAGAAGTTCATAGCTTAAAAGAGAGCTTAGCTATACTTGATAAATATAAAGATGATTTGACAGAAGAGCAATATGAAGCTATAAGATCTACCGTTTGTGGACACGCTATTGAAAATATGTTTGCAAATGAAAGAGACATTATTAATATGATAAAAATTGCAAAAAATGAAAAAACAGCTGATGAAATAATTGCCGAATATAAAAAAGAGTGGGGAGTAAATGATTGAGAAAGTTTTAAAATTTTTAGATGATGGTATCCCTGAAAATGATTTTGATAGACAGCTTTTAGATTCCAATTTATTAGGTGCAATAAATTTAGTAGAACTAAATGAACGAGAAAGAGAAATTGCATTAACAAAACAATTGGAGTTAAAACTTAATCCAATTAAAGGCAATTTTGACTATCAACATTTAAAAGATATACATAAAAAACTTTTTGAGGATGTATATACATTTGCTGGTCTTGATAGAGCTGATATTGGGCTAGATGGGGTATTTCTAAAGGGTAACCAACATTTTGTCCCAGGTAATGAATTAAAGAAATATTCTAAAATTATATTTGATGAATTAAAAGATAAAAATTTTTTAAAAGATTGTAAAGATATTGATAGCTTTGCTAAAGAAGCTTCAGAGTTATTAATGGAGATTAACGCACTTCATCCATTTCGTGAAGGCAACGGCAGAACACAAAGAATATTTATGAATGAACTTGCTAAAAATGCTGGATATAAAATGGATCTAAATTTAATAGAACAGCAAAAAATGATATTAGCCTCAAAACAAGCCTCGCAGCTAAAACCGCAAATGTTAGAGAGATTAATCAAAGAAAATATAATCCAACTAACCAATAAGGAGAAAATAATGCAAACCGATAATATAGATAAAAATAACGAAACGAAATTAAATTTTTCTAAAGACGATTTAAATAGCATACAATATGCTTTTGCTTTAAATTCTTTCAACCTAGATAGAACGGCTAAAAATTTTCAAGATGTATCTATGCTTAGTGAGTTGATTAAAAATTCAGCTGGTGAAGGATATATAAAAGGAGAAGATGGTGGCGTTTCTGTTTTTCAATCTCTTATTGAGCTAGATAAAATAGTAAGAGAACAAAATGAAAAAAATGGAACATTTGCAACTCATAAAGTTAATTTTTCTATTAAGGCTGACGGAAAAGAGTATAAAAATTTTAATATATTTTTAGGTAGTGAGCCATCAGCTTTTAGTAAAGACTTTGATTATCTAATCGCCATAGGTCAGCCAGAGTTAGTAAAACAAGAAACTAAAATAAACAAGATGTTTAATTACATAAAAGACAAAACTCCAGACGGCAAGTATAAAAACATAATTGATAATTCATCTAAATTTGTTAAAAATACAATTAAATCAATAGCTGAAACAGTAGAAAGTTTAACAACTTTATCGCCTGAAGTTCAAGCCTTTATGAGAAGCTTTATTCAAAGCTATTTTAAAGATGAAAATTTGCAAAAGCAACAGCTAATCAATAATATTAATAAATTTAATCCAATACAAGAACAAAAGAGTCTTAATAAAGAAAAACATAAGCCAAATTTAGAAGATATAGAAAATAAAGAAAAAGAGCTATTTTTAAAAGCACTTTCTAACACGACTAAAGATATGATGAAAAAAGATACCTCTTCAAAAGAAAAGCAATACACAAGAGATAATCATTCCAGTGATAGAAATATATAAAAATAAATTTGAAGTAGATGTGTTTCTACTTCAAATCATAGCCTTGGTTACAATGCTTATTGATCATATGGCTTTAGCATTTTTTGATGATAATTTTTGGATGCGCAGTGTGGGCAGATTTGCTTTTGTTATATACGCTTTTTTAATAGCTCAAACATTTATATGCATAAAAAATAATGAAAACAAAATTACTAAACATTTGAAATTTTATATACTTTTAGCAATATTATCTGAATTAGGCTATGATTTAATGATGCGATATAAACTAGACACTTGGGAAGTCATTTTTTTAAATCAAAATGTAATGATAACTTTGATCCTTGGTTTTTTGACACTCTATTTGATAAATGAATTGCAAAATAAGTTATATTCAATTTTAGTCATAATTTGTTCATTTTATTTAGTCTATCTGACTAAATCAGATTATGGGATTAGTGGCGTTATGCTTATTGTGTGCTTTTACTACTACCTAAATTCATACACAAAAATATCAGCATTAAAAAGATTATTCTTCTTAATAAGCATTATGATCTTATTTGTTGTTTTTTATCATTTGACCATATTTAACTCTATTAGTGATTTAATCGCTAGTTTTGCTTTATATGAAATTACATATTATCCATTTTATTTTTTGATACCATTTTTGCTTATTTTATACAATGGAGAATTAGGATATCAAAATTTATATTTTAAAAATATATATCGTTATTTTTATCCAGCACATCTTTTTATTATAGGCTTGATTCTATTTATTTATGACAAATTCTAAAATCACTTAAAGACTATTTTCATAAGCTTTTATAGGCATTTATATTATAAAATTGAGTAATAATTAATTAATTACATATAGTTATTAATTGTTTAATACATAATAATTAATTAAAAATAACTAAATAATACACTAATTAAATTTATTTTTTAATCTATAATTAATTAATTTTAGTGTATAATTACTTAATTTTTACATATTTATGAATATAAAATTGTGCAATAATTACACTGGCAATAACCAAAAGAGGATATTATAAAAATGAAGGAATTTATACCAAAAGAACTGCCTATAAAATTAGAGATAACTCCAAACATTTATAAAGCATTAAATCTAGCTTCGCGATCGCTTGGCGAACTAAATGGTTTTATTAAAACTATTCCAAATCAAGATATTTTGATAAATTCGCTCGTATTACAAGAGGCTAAAGATTCAAATGAAATAGAAAATATTATTACTACTCACGATGAGTTGTTTTCTGCTAGAATAAATGATGATAAAATTACTCAAAATACAAAAGAGGTCTTAAGCTACGAATCAGCATTAAAAAAAGGATATAATCTTATAAAGAGTGATGGTCTTTTACTTAATCGTCATATTTTAGAAATCCAAAAACAATTAGAACAAAATAATGCTGGTTTTCGCACACAAAGTGGCACTATGTTAAAAAATGCAAGCACCGGAGCAATCAGCCATATTCCACCTCAAAATAGTGCTGATATAATTCGTTTAATGACAAATTTGGAAAAGTATATAAACGATGATTTAGATGATCTAGATCCGCTTATAAAATTAGCGATAATTCATTATCAGTTTGAGACAATTCATCCATTTTATGATGGGAATGGCAGAACTGGAAGAATTATAAATGTGTTATATTTAGTATATAAAGGGCTTTTAGATTTACCTATTTTATATCTAAGTGCTTATATTATTAACAATAAAACTCAGTATTATAAGCTTTTACAATCAGTTAGCGAAGAATCGACATGGGATGAATGGATAGAATACATCTTAAAAGGTATTAGACAGACTTCTATAGCATCTGTAGATATGATAAAAAATATCGAACAAGCTATGATAAAATTTAACAATGTTTTTATGGAAAAAGAGCCAAAAATTTATAGCAAGGAATTTATGGAGTTATTTTTTTCCTATCCATATACAAAAATAGAGAGCGTTGAAGAGAAACTTAAAATTTCTAGACAAACAGCATCAAAATATCTAAAAATTTCACAAGATTTAGGTCTATCTAAGTGTATAAAGCTAGGTAGAAATAGCTATTTTATAAATATCTCTTTATATGAAATTTTAAAAAAGGGGCTTATTATAAAATAAAACTGAAAAATATATTTTCTTTAACATATTTTTTATATATGTTAAAATTTTTGATATTTTTTAACATATATAAAAATTCTAAATCAAATTTTCTATAGAAAATATTTATATTAAAGGAGCGTAATGATTATTTCAATAGTTAACGAAAAAGGTGGTAGCGGTAAGACAACACTAAGTCTTAATCTGAGTGCTAGAATAGCCATAGATGGGGACAAAACATTACTGATAGATGCTGATCCACAAAATTCAACTTCTGTTTTTTGCGAAAATAGAGTTGCAAATGATATTGACCCATTGTTTTCTACGGTATCTAAAACAGGTGATAGTTTAGGTAGCGATCTTAAGCTTATTAAATCAAGTTTTGATAGTATAATCATAGATACCGGTGGTAGAGATAGTAAAGAGATGAGAAAAGCGATTTTACACTCTGATGTTGTTATTATACCAACAACTGCTTCATCTTTGGATACAAAAGTTATAAATTATATGATTGAGATTATAAAAGGAGCTAAAGATTTTAACGAAAATTTATTAACTTACATAGTCGTAAATAAAGCTACTACAAATAAATTTTTATCAAATGAACTGGATATATTAAGATCTGATCTAAAAGATATAATAGGTGAAAATCAAGATATATTTTTATTAAATCACCAAATTTCAGAAAGGGTGGCGTATAAAAGAGCCATTAATAGTGGCTTATCAATCAGCGAATATAGTGATGAAAAAGCAAAAAATGAATTTGAATGCTTTTATAAAGAATTTGAAAAATCAATTAAATTTAATATAAAAAAAATTAGTTAAGAAAGGATATGTATGGGCTTTAAAGATGAGAATGAATTTCTAAATTCAGCTAGGGGGGATACTAATATTGCTCAAAAAAGAAAGACAATCCCAAATAAAGAAAGAATAGCAAATTTCAAAAGAAAAAAGACGATAACGATATATTTCACAGAAGAAGAGCATCACGATATTAGCCAAACAGCATTTAATATGGGTTTTTCTGCTTCAGCTTTTATAAGATATGCTATAAAAGAGAAGTTAGATAGCATTAAATCAAATAAAAGCTTTGGGAGCTAAATTTTAAAATACAATAAATTTACAAAAATGGATAATTATGAAAAGCTTAACATTTGAAATCCTTTTATGATAAAATTAAAGAAAATTTTGGATTTGATTATGAAAAAAACAGCTGGTGAAAAACTTAGAGATTTAAGAAATGCTTTTGGGCTTAGTCAAGCTCAATTTGGAGATAGAATAGGTATTACAAGGGGTAGTATAGCTTCTTATGAAAACAATATAAATCCATTAAATAAAAGTGCAAAATATAAAATTTTACAAGCAACCGGCATAGGAGATGAGTATTTCGATACAGATATGCAATTATTGGAGGCTTTTAGAAAATACAATATAGATCCCGCAAATTTAAAACTAAAATCGCTAACTGATACTATAATAGCTTTTCGTAATAGCATAAAAGATTTTGCAAATAATACACAAACACCAAAATTTCTTAACACAAAGATAGAATATTTAAAATTTATAGCAGAATATGAAAATGATGAATGTGTCTTTATAAAAGTTATCGGCAAAGAAGCCCAGCCACTGGCAAATAATGGCGATATTTTGATAGTCTCGCAAGATGAAAACCCAGAGAATACAAACTGGATAATTGCAAAAATAGGTGATGATACGCTTATAAAGCAATATCTACTTACTGGCAATGATGAAATTAGTTTAAAATCATCAAGTGATGATGGCTATAAATTTAGTAAAGCTGAATTTGAAAAAGAAGTAAAAGTTTTAGGCATAATCAGGTCTAAAATTTCAGTAGAAATTTTATAAATAAAAAATAAATAGCGTAGTAATTAACAAAGTTAAAAATCTTTAAATGTTTAGAATACCGGTATTTACGAAATTTAAAGAGTATTATACGAGTGATTAGCAATTTTTCTTTTTAATGGTAGTTTAATATTTCATAGACTAAATTCACTAATATTTCTTTTTACTGGTTCTTAGGCGTAGCATTTTCAAAGATCTCAGGGCTAATATCCTTAGCAAATTTAAGCAGGATAAGTAAGTAGATAAAAGCCTATTTACAGGCTTATTAAAAAGTATGAAAAGCCTAGTTAAAGAGCTTTTAAATAGTAGTTAAAGGATTAATTAATCTAGTTCTAGCTCATTTTTAATTCTACGATATGTAGCAATTAAATCATAAGCGCATTCTAAGATCTCCTCTTCATCATTTAGGCTTACAGCACTATCTAGCTCCTCTATATGTGATGCTAAAAGCATAAGAGAGGTTTGAAATTTAAGTATAATATTATAAACATTCATTATCAACTCTTTGAATTTTGCCATTTAACGCACAAAATAGATCAAAGGCATAATCAAGCAACTTACGAATTATCTTCTCTGTGCTATCATTTGGGTTTATTTTATAAAGCTCAAGATACTCCATAAATTGCTCTTTTTGTAGTTCAAATTTCATTTTTTCTCCTTATAATTAATAATAAAATATTTATTTCAGAATATATTCTAATAAAATAATATATTCTGAATAATATATATTTTTTCTTTATTGGTAAATAAAATTAATTTTTCTTACTGGTATCTTGGCTAAATTTACAACAAACTAGCATAAAATCAAATATTTTATAGTAAAATACAATAAATTTATAAAAAATGGATAATTATGAAAAGCTTAACATTTGATGAGATTTACCAGGATTTAAAAAGCCTAGAGTATGATTATTTACAGCCCACACTTAATAGGATACTAGCAGAAGAACCACGATATATAGAGAATTTTAATAAAGTATTTGCAAATTTGACTGATAATGCGTATCTTGAACTCAAACAATTGTTTATGGAGTTTGGTTTGGATTTTATAGATTTTAATAAGGAAATTC
>JAFVMP010000161.1 GCA_017506845.1 Campylobacter sp. | reverse complement strand
TGTATCTCAATCATATCAGGGCGAAGAGAGCAGCCGCTAATCAGTGCTGCTATCAAAATCGTTATAATCTTATTCATCTTCAACTCCAAATTTAGCTCTTTTGCTATCTAGCCACTCATTAAAACTCTCTAATATGTAAAAAAAGAGTGGAACGAAGAATATGGCAATTGTAGTAGCTGCTATCATCCCGCCAATTACTCCAGTTCCAAGTGCGTGGCGTGATGCAGCACCTGCTCCAGTAGCAATTGCCATAGGTAAAACACCTAATGTAAAGGCAAGCGATGTCATAACAATTGGTCTAAATCTCATCTTTGAAGCATTAATTGCAGCCTCTTTGATACTCTTTCCTCCAAGATGCTCTTGCATCGCAAATTCAACGATCAAAATTGCATTTTTGGCTGCTAAGCCTATTAAAAGAAGTAGCCCAATCTCAAAATAAACATCATTGCTAAGCCCTCTTAAATATGTAAATGCTAACGCTCCAAATACCGAAAATGGCACAGCTGTTACAACTGCTAGTGGCATTAGCCATCTCTCATACTGTGCTGCAAGAATCAAAAATACAAATATAAGTCCAAACACAAAAGCTTGAGCACCCTTGCCAGTGCTGCTAACTTCTTGATATGCTGAACCTGCCCAGCCTATATTATACTCTTTACCAAGCTCCTCTTTAATGATTCTTTCAATCTCTTTAATAGAATCACCTGAAGTGTATCCAGGTCTTGGCTCACCCATAATCTTAGCTGCTGGGAAACCATTAAACCTATCTACATTATCAGGCCCTAAGCCTCTTGTAAGGGTCATAATAGAATCTAATGGCACTAAATCGCCACTTCTACTACGCACATAAAGCAACCCTAAATCCTCAGGCGAATCTCTATAACTCTCATATGCTCTAATATTTACTTTATATGTTTTACCAAGAATATTAAAATCATTTACATAATACTGACCGATAGTTGAATTTATCGTATCAAATATATCATCAAATGAAATTCCCATCATCTTGATTTTCTCTCTATCTAAAGTTAAATTATATAGAGGGAAATTTGTATCTAGCGTGGTTCTAACTTGAGTTAAAACCGGGCTTTGATTTGCTTTAGCCACAACTCTTTGCACATCAGCTTCTATTTGATTATAGTTTTTACCTGTGATATTTTGCGCATAAAGCTCAAATCCTCCAGTCATTGATAATCCCATAATAGGAGGCGGAGTCGTAACAAAGGCTAATGAGTTTCTATCAGAACCATATAGAGTTCCCATAAATTGCCCTGCTATTGTCGCAGCTGCATTCTCTTTACCTGGACGCTCATCCCACGGCTGAAGTGTGATAAACATCATACCAGCATTTTCTCTAAGCGATCCAGCCATCATATCATAGCCTGTTAGCGTAGTAACACTTTTTACATTTGGATTTTTAGATACTATACTCTCTATAAACGCAGCATCTTCAAGTGTTCTAGGTAGGGTTGATGCTGGAGGTAGATTGATAATAGTTAATACGCTACCTTTATCCTCAGCTGGTACAAGCCCACTAGGAATAACCTTAAATAGCTCAATCATCATAAATATAATAATCGCTACACTAATCAAACTAATAACAACATGGCGTAAAATCTTAGCTACACCAGCAGAGAAAATCCTAGTCGAAAAATCAAAAAATTCATTAAATTTACGAACAAACCAAAATGGTGGTTTCTCTTTTTTGCGTAAAATTATTGCACAAAGTGCAGGCGTAAGAGTAAGTGCTACTAAGCCAGAAATACATACAGAGACAACTAGTGTAAGCGCAAACTGCTTTTGTATAACCCCAACAAACCCTTCCATAAATGAAACTGGAATAAATACCGCCGAAAGAACTAGTACAATAGAGATAACAGGCGCCATAATCTCATCCATGGCTTTCATCGTAGCCTCTTTAACGCTTAAATTTGGCTCTTCATGAAGTATCCGTTCGACATTTTCTATAACAATAATAGCATCATCAACGACAATTCCAATTGCTAAAATAAGTGCAAAAAGTGTAATTAAATTTACCGAAAATCCCATTACATAAATTCCAGCAAATGCACCTAAAATTGATACTGGAACAGTAAGCAGCGGAATAAATGTAGCCCTAATATTTCCAAGGAACATATAAATAACAATTATAACTAAAATAATAGCCTCTATAAAAGTCTTAACAACCTCATCAATTGAAACTTGAACAAACTCAGTCGTATCATATGCTATTCTATAAGTCATATCTCCTGGAAAATTATCTTTTAACTCTTCAACTCTAGCTTGAACTGCTTGGGCGGTTTCTAAAGCGTTGGCTCCACTTTGTAAAAATATAAGTACTGGAATCATACTACCGCCATTAAAGCGTCCAGAAAATGCATAACTTTGAGCTCCAAGCTCAACATTAGCAATATCTTTTAACCTAATAATATTTCCGTTTAAATCAGCTCTAATTATAATATCTTCAAATTCGCTAATTTGAGTTAGTCTTCCTTCTGGCTTAATAGAATATACATATGGATTTCCAGTAGCCATAGGTTGTTCGCCTATCTTTCCAGCTGCATATTGTGAGTTTTGTTCCTTAATCGCATCAATTACTTCATTAACAGTCATATCATAATGCTTTAATAAATCTGGCTTTATCCATACTCTCATAGAGTACTCTTTATTACCAATTACAACAGCATCACCTACACCCTTAACGCGTTTTAGCTCATCAGCAACATTGATACTTACATAATTAGATAGTTCAGTATCGTTCATCTTTTTACTTGGGTCATAAAAAGCTAGAACCTCTAAGATATTACTACTTCTTTCATCTACTTTTACACCGACTCTGCGAACCTCTTCTGGGAGTTTTGATAAAATTGGACTTACTCTATTATTGACATTTACTGAAGCAGTTTGAGGATCTGTGCCAATTTCAAAGAAAATATTTAAGCTCATTGTACCAGCTGAACTTGATGTACTTTGCATATATATCATATCATCAACGCCATTTATAGCCTCTTCTAATGGAGCTGCAACTGCACTTGCGATAGTTTGAGCATCTGCGCCACTATATGTAGCTTGCACCACAATTTGTGGTGGCGTAAGCTGTGGATACTCCTCTATAGCAGCATTTTTAAGACCGATAAGACCTGCTAAAACTATAATAATAGATATTACGCAGGCAAAAACTGGACGATTGATAAAAAATTTAGAAAACATCTACTCGCCTTTTGTTTCTACTATTTGGACTGGTGAGCCATCTTGAATCTTTTTAAAATTATCCAAAATCACCTTATCTCCATCTTTTAATCCACTTGATACAACAACGCTAATGGCATCTTGAGAGGCTATTTTAATAGCTCTTTTTGATACTTTGCCATTTTCTACTACATATACAAACGGATTTACTAAATCTTGTAATACTGCAATTTGCGGGATTTTAAATCCATCTTTTTGATAAAATCCATATACTTTTACAGCAGCAAATACGCCTGGGCGAATTTGAGTTTGATTATTATCAAATTTAGCTTTTGCTTTTACGGTGCCACTTTTTGAATCTACTACACTATCAAGAAAGCTTATAGTTCCATTATACTCATTACCATCAGCTAACTTTATCTGTACTGTTGAATGTAGCTGTTTCCACTGACCGCTTTTGCTTTTTTCATCAATATCAAGCCTATCGCGATCTGATATTCCAAATTCAACAAATATTGGATTTAGTTTTGTAATTCGAACTAAATCATTATCAGTAGTGCTAACATATGAACCAACATCTTTAAGTGTATCGCCAATAACTCCATCAAAAGGTGCAGTTACCACAGAGTAATCTAAATCAATTTTAGCGTTATTTAAATTTGCTAAAGCTGAGCCGTATGCGCTACTCGCTGCGTCAAATTCCTTAGCTGATATTGCGTTTTTAGCTTTTAGATTTACCGCTCTATCATATTGAGCTTTAGCGTTTTTAAAATTTGCTAATCTATCATTATAGATTGCTCTATATTTTGATTCATCAATTTGATATAGTTTATCGCCTTGCTTAACCATACTACCTGGAGTAAAAAACTGCTTTTCAATAGAGCCAGTTACCTTGCCTTTGATTATTACATCCATCTCGCTTACAACTTGGCCGTTAAATTCAAGATTAATAGGAATATCGCCCATTTTTGCCACAGCTACGCTTACTGGAAGTGCTTGAGCTGCTTGTGGAGCATTGCTTTTTTTGCTATCACTGCAACCTACTATCATCAAAGCAGCAAAGCCAAGAGTTAAAAATTTGCCAAATTTATTCATAATAATAACCTTTCAAATTGCGTATTTGAACTGAATTAAATTTTGATATTTTACAAAAATTTTGTTAAGAAAAAATTAATATGATAAATTATTTTTGATATTCATTATCTAAAAGGAGAGCAATTAGTCTCCTTTTAGGTGAATTTATTTTGATTGTATAGCTTTTTCTAATTCAATCTGTTTAGGATATACAAAGATAGTTTTGCGATCAACACTAATTGTCTCCTTGGCATCTTTGGCATATGCATTAATTGTAATATCTATTGGAGTATCTCGTCTTGTATCATCTACTAGCGTCTGTGTTGTGCTAAGCACTACAATTACTTTTTTCTTTCCACCAGCTTTTAATGTAATTGGCTTAAGCGGTCTATCGATTTTAATTCTAGTCTCATTAACATCAAAATAGTATGCATGCTCAACATTATCAGTATTTTGTATTAAAAATGTATATGCATTTTGCACTTTTGGTGTATTATCATCAAGTACCTTAATACTATAAAGTTGAGTAGCCCTATTTATATTTAATAGCATATGCTCTTTTTTGGTTGTCATTAGCCCTAGTGCAATCACAGCAATAGATAGTGCAACCATATAGCCAATTGTTCTAAATCTAAAATATTTAACCTTGCTTCTAGTTTTAAT
>JAFVMP010000160.1 GCA_017506845.1 Campylobacter sp. | reverse complement strand
GGGTATAAATGGAATATATGGTAGGATTTTACTAGAGCAAGGCGGTGATATAATTGATAAATTTAAAAAATATAACCTTCAAGGGGCAAATATCACCGTTCCATTTAAAGAGTCAGTAATCAACCTTTGCGATGAGCTTGATAGTATTGCAAAGGAGATTGGCTCGATTAATACATTAGTTCGCATAGGTGATAAGATTAAAGGTTATAATACCGATGCACCTGGATTTATGATGGCAATTTCTGAATTTGGTAAAATTAATAAGGCGCTAATATTGGGTGCTGGCGGTACTGCTAAAGCACTTGCATATATTTTAGATCTTAGCGGAGTGAATGTTGAGATTTTAAACCGAAGCGATAAAAGCGAACAGTTTAATAACTATAAATTCCATACTCATACAAATTTTACTCCAGGTAGTTACGATTTGGTAGTAAATACCACTTCAGCAGGGCTTTGTAATGATGAATTGCCATGTGATAAACATTTGCTAAATGATATTTTTTCTAATTCAAAATTTGCCTTTGATGTTATTTATAATAAAAATACTCAATTTTTACGCCTTGCTAATGAGTTAAATGTACAAAACAAAGATGGTAGGGATATGTTACTTTATCAAGCGGTTTTGGCATTTAATATATTTTTTGATAATAAATTTAATCAAGATAAGATTACACAGTTAATGCGTGGAGTATTTGAGCTTTAAAGTTCTTTTCTATCTTTTATTGCTTTAGTTAATGAGAGCATATCGACATTTTCTAGACTTACGCCAGTTGGGATACCTTGAGCGATTTTTGTAAAGCTAATTCCTAATTCTTTTAATTGATCTTCGATATAAAGCATAATACCATCACTATTTATACTTGGGCTAAAAGCAAAAATTAACTCTTTTGAGTTAAATTTATTAATCATATCTTTTAAATTTTCTACACTATTTATCTCATTAAAGACAAAATATAATCCATCAAATGAATTTGAATCTTCTATAGTTAGAATATCTTTAGGACTCTCAACTACGCATATTATGGAGCTATTTCGATTGATATCGCTGCAAATATCACAAATTTCATTTTGGCTAATACCGCTACAAATTATACAATGTTTTAGATTGTGAATGGAATTTTCTATTGTATGGGCTAAATTTAGCCCAAAAAATGGATCTTGTAATGCTACATAATAAGCGTATTTTATCGCTGATTTTTTACCTACACCAGGAATTTTACCAAAGGCTTCTACAAGTCTATCAAACTGCTCAAGCTTTTTCATTATCTAATTTTCCAAATTTAATCAAAAATTCATGATATCCATCAGCATAATTATAATCTAAGCTAAACTTATGCATAGAACATATGTGTTCTATGATATATAGTCCAAGTCCCATTCCACTAGCTTTTGAGCTATTATCTCTTATAAAGGCTTGTTTATAATGTTCAATAGAGCGATTTAATGGCTTACCATGATTTTTTATAGAAATAGTCTTATTATCGCATGTTATAAGCACTTTTTTATCATCAGAATATTTTAATGCATTGTCTATTAAGTTTTTAATAGCAAGAGAGAATAGTTGAAAATCTACTTTTAAAAGTGGATCGGAGTTTAAATTAACTTTAACATTACTATTAAAATCATCTAATAGCATCATATCTTTAGCTTGATCTAATATGAGGCTAAAACGATATTTAGCATAATCTAAGCTATAACTTTTACTTAAAAGTTGTTCTATTTTAGCAAATTCATTTATTAAGATATTGAGTCGCTCAAAAATTGCTATTAAGCGCTCTTTTTGAGTGTCGTCTTCGATCATTTCACTAACGATTCTACCTTTGCCAATTGGTGTTTTTAACTCATGCATAATGGTGCGTAAAAATAATTGTCTAGACATAATGAGATCTTTAATTTTGCATGCTGCGTTATTAAATTCATATGCAACCTCGCTTATCTCATCGTTACCTTTAGAAAAATTGACTACGCAAACTCCATCCATATTACCAGCTGCAAATTTACGTATATCACTACGTAGTTTTTTTAATGGTACAAGACTTCTAAAAATCGATACATAAAGCGAGATAAATAGCGCCATAACAATTATGAAACTTGCTAATATACTGTCATTTCCACTATGTAAAGTAGATTCTAAAATTATAGTTACGCTTTGATTTTTAATGCGTAGATAAAGATTATTTTTATAACGAATAGTATCAACTATGCCAATTAATGTATCGCTTCTACTAACTAGTGTGCCGTGGTCAAAAATTGCCTTTTGCAAATTTGCATTTTTAACATAAGCTAGATCAAAATTTTTAAAATATCTCTCCCAGTCTTCTGGCATATTAGATTTTTGATATAGCGAGAGCAACCAGCTAATTGAATTGTAATGATTTTCGCTGATTTTTCCTAGAATTCGTTCATGCTGGAGTTTAAAAAACATAAAAAATAGAGTACAAATCACGATAAAGCCAATAGCAAAAATTACCGTGATTTTAGTTGTTAGAGAGTATCTCATCCGACTAATTTATACCCTATGCCACGAACTGAGAATATATGTTTAGGTGATTTAGAGTTATCACCGATTTTGCTTCTTAAACGGCCAATAATTACATCAAGACTTTTTGAATCTTTATCTTTTAGACTCTTGCAGTGATAGACTAGCTGCTCTCTTGATACTGAAAAACTGTGTTGTTTGATAAGATACTCTAAAATTTCATATTCAGCCGGAGTTAGTGTTAATGGTGTACCATTATACGATATTTCATGGCGTTTATCATCAACCTTAAATAGCGTATCAGCTACTTCTTCTTGAGTCTCATTGCTCTTTTTGTAGCGACGGATTAGACTAGTTATTCTAGCGTGCATCTCTTTTGGATCGTATGGTTTTGGCAAGTAATCATCTGCACCAATTTGCAATCCTACAACTCTATCATTTACATCACTTCTAGCTGAGCTAATAATAATTGGGATATCATATTTTTCTCTAATTTCTTTACAAACCTCTAATCCATCCATACCAGGTAGGGTAAGATCTAAGATTAAAAGATCGTAATTTTTGATTCCGGCACTTAGGCCTAGATATGGGTCTTCATAATTTGTAACCTTGATATTAAATTTAATCAAATATTCAGATAAAATTTGAGCAAACTCTGGATCATCTTCTATCATTAATACATTTATCATCTGTAACTCCTGATATCAAAAATTTGGCAACATTATACCAAAAATTAATAATAAATTTGCTTTTATGCGTAAATTTAGTAACTTTTAGATAAAATCTGCGATTAAAATTATTTAAGGAACAGATTTTGGAATTTGATTATTATGAGATTTTAGAGGTATCAAGAGATGCTGATACAGAAACAATTAAAAAGGCTTATAGAAAGCAAGCGTTAAGATATCATCCAGATAGAAATCAAGGCGATAAAGAAGCTGAAGAAAAATTTAAGCAAATTAATGAAGCTTATGAGGTTTTAAATGACTCTGATAAAAGAGAAATCTATAATAGGTATGGTAAAGAAGGCTTAAAAGGATCAGCTGGCGGCGGATTTGGTGGCGGATTTGATTTTGATGATTTAGGAGATGTATTTAGTTCATTTTTTGGGGGTGGATTTGGCTCGCAAAGAAGCTCAAAAAATCAATATAAATATTCGTTAGATATTGAAGTAGGGTTGACGCTTGAATTTAATGAGGCAGTATTTGGCTGTGAAAAGGAGTTAAAATATCGCTATAAAACTCCGTGTAAAGCTTGTAATTCAACTGGTTCAAAAGATGGAAAAAAAGAGAGTTGTATTCAGTGTGGAGGAAGTGGCAAAATAGGCGTTAAGCATGGTTTTATGCAATTTGTCCAAAGCTGTCCAAATTGTTCTGGAACCGGTCAAAGCATTAAAGAAAAATGTCCCGAATGTAATGCTAATGGTTACAATGAAGCAACTCAGAGTATTAAGATAAATATTCCTGAGGGTGTTGATAATGGTACTAGAATTAGAGTAAGTCAAAAAGGCAACCAAAGTCAAAATACTACTGGTGATTTATATGTACGCATAATGGTACGAGATGATGAGCATTTTCATAGAAATGGAGATGATGTATATATCGAGATTCCAGTATTTTTCACCCAAGCAGTACTTGGCGAGAGTATCAAGATACCAACGCTTAGAGGTGAAACTACGCTAGAATTACCTGTAGGAACTATAGATAAGCAGCAGTTTGTTATTGCTAAAGAGGGTGTTAGAAATGCTCACTCTAAGCATCTTGGCGACTTAATTGTGCAAATTTCTATTCAAATGCCAAAAAAATTAAGCGATGAACAGGTTGAACTTTTAAAAGAGCTTCAAAGTAGCTTTGGTATTAAAACTGGTGAAATGGCAAGCGATAAGAGTATCTTAGATAAGATTAAGAGCTGGTTTTCTTAAATTTTTAAAGTTATAAGGTAACTAATTTATTAAAACTAGTTACCTTAGATTATTATTCTTAAATATTTTAATTTATCTATTTTTTAATCTTGTTTTTGATATTTTAATATAAATATTTGGAGAGCTTATGTTAAAAAATATTGGAGAAAATGACAATATTATATATGGCGATTTATCAAAACAGTTAAATTTCAAATGTGATTTTAAAGGTAAAAATAATATTGTATTTTTTTGCTGGAAGAAGCAAAAATATTAATATAATTTTTCATTCAGATAATAATCTAGTTTTTATTGACAATGGTGTTAGGGTAAATGGTACTATTTCTCTTACAAAAGACTGTTGTTGCTATATCGATGATGATAGTAGTTTTGGTGGGGTTAGTTTGCGTGTTTATGAGGCTAAAAATATTATTATCGGTAGAGATTGTATGTTTTCATGGAGTATATGGGCTGGCACTTGTGATTATCATCCTATAATGGATATTAATAGCAATAATAGATTAAATTTTTCAAAAAGTATTTATATTGGCGATCATGTATGGTGCGGACAAGAAGCTGGCATTTTAAAAGGTTCATTTATAGCATCTGGGGCTGTGATTGGTGCTAAAAGTATGATTATTAAACAATGCTACTCAAATACTATAAATGCAGGAAATCCAGCAAAACAGATAAAGCGTGATATATTTTGGTTAAGAGATGATATATTTGAGCAAAAATAGGGTAAAGAAGAGACGCTAAAAAATAAAAATATGCCAAATGAAAATTTTAAATATATCTATGATAAAGATGAGTTTATATCACCAAAAGCTATTGAAAATATGCTAAATAGCTTAATTAATGCACAGGACAAGTTAGAATTTTTATATGATGCTATCTATAATAATAAGAGTAAAAATAGATTTGCTTATTTTGATAGTTATCCTTATGATATTTCTTTAGTAGAGTACAAGAAAAAATTTAATAGTATTAAATTCAAAGATCAATTTTTAAGTCAAAATATATCTGAGCCATTAAATGTTATAAAAGAGCAAACACCTAAGCTATCTTATGGTAGTGCAAAATCACAAATATTAAATAGTCTTGAATACAGGCTGGGGTATTCTATGATAGAAAACTCTAAGAGTATATTAGGTATTTTCAAGTTACCATTTGTATTAATAGATATAGTGATAAAATATCAAAAAGAACAAAATATATATAAAGAAAAGATAAAACATAATCCAAATTTAAAAGTGCCAGAGCTTAAATCATATAGTGATTATAAAGATGCCTTAAGATTAAAAAATCATCTAAGCTATAATTTAGGTAAAGCTTTAATACAAGCTAATAAAAATTGGTATAAAGGTGGATATGTTAAATTTATATTTGAAGTTATTAAGATAAAAAAAGATTATAGTAAAAGAGTGTGAGTAAATTTAATACCCCATAACGGGGCATTAAATTATAGACCTTCAAATGGGTTAGTAACTACGTTGTTTCTATCTACGATATATGGGATAAGAGCAACGTGTCTAGCTCTTTTAATCGCTTTTTCTACCATTTCTTGGTGTTTTTTACTTGTGCCAGTTAAGCGTCTTGGCATAATTTTAAATCTTTCAGATAAGCATTGTTTTAAAAGTGCTGTATCTTTATAATCTATAAAATCAATTTTTGCTTCTGTAAATTTGCAATATTTTTTGCTATATTTTCTTTTTTCTGCCATTGTCTATCCTTTAAAATGGAATTTCTTCATCTTCAGTGCTGTAATTGAAATTTGATTTAGCAGGTTTGCTATCATATTTAATATCAGCATCTAGATCAATCTCTGGGACTTTTTCTTGATATGGCTCCATTACCGGTTGCTTTTGGTTAAAACTATTAGCTTGAGAGTAGTTGCTATTTTGGTTGAATTCTTTATTAAATCCACCATTATTTTGCTGATACTCTCTATTTTGGCTATATGAGTTTATACCATATCCACCATTATAGCTGTTTGATTCATTGCCATCTCTATTATATCCACCTTGATTTTGCTGACCGCCTAACATCTCCATATTTTCTACTACTATTGAGTGTTTTGAGCGGTTTTGTCCATTTTGGTCTTGCCAAGTATCAAATTTAAGCCTACCTTCGATCAAAACCTTGCTACCTTTATTTAGGTATTGATTTGCAACTTCAGCTTGACGACCAAAAAAAGTTATGTCAATAAAGCAAGTTTCATCTCTTTTTTCGCCATTGACGCTAAATTTGCGATTAACAGCTATTCCAGTACTACCTACAGCAGTGCCACTTTGTATATATCTTAGCTCGATATCTCTAGTTAAATTTCCTACTAAAACTACTTTATTAAACATAATCTAGCCTTTATTAATTACTCTTGTTCAGCTGATTTTTCTTCTGTTTTTGATTCTTTTTTAGGTTGAACTAATTTTTGACCTTTGCTTAGTTTTTCCCAAGCTGCAATCTCTTTTTTATTTTCATATTTTACAGGCAAGAATCTGATAACTTCTTCTGTTATTCTTAGATTTCTTACTAATTCAGCAATTAGTTGAGTTGGGGCTTTAAAGTAGATTACAAAGTATGTACCACGCTCATATTTTTCAATTTTATAAGCTAGTTTGCGTGTTCCCATTTCAACTACATTAGCGATTTCGCCACCATTTTTTGTAATGATTTCTTTAATGAAATCAGCCTTAACTTTAACTTCATCTTCTGTAAGTGTTGGCTTTAAGATGAATAAAAGCTCGTAATGTCTCATATATTCTCCTTATGGATTTTAGCTCTTTTTCTTTTAAAAGAGCAAGGAATTTGCATAAAATGCAACCGCGATTATACTAAAAAAATACTTAAAACTTGCTGTTTTTGCTCAAAATGTCTTGTAGGCTAAGAATGGCGGAGAGTAGATAACACTCTTTATCAATGTTGTTTTTACATTTTAAATCAAATTCAATCTCATTTAAAAATTTAAAAATTTGCGTATATTGCTCGGTTTTTATCGCTATAGCTTGAGATTGAAGTTTGTTAATTATTTGAGGTGGTGGAGCGTATCCTAAGACAGTTTTTGGGTCAAATTTACCACTTGTTTTAATAGAACTATGAATAAGATATAATCTATGAAATGCTCTAAACAGCATATTTAAAAGCGCTATTTCATTAAATGAACTATCATTTATAAACTCAAAATAGTCACTATTTATATTTTTTTTGTTAATAATTTTATCAAAAAGTGTATCAAAGCTAATGCCATTTAGAGCATAAACTCTCTCTTTAATCTCATCAAGGCTAAATTTAATACCAATACTAGCAAGCTTATTTAGTTCGCTTGCACTTAGATATAG
>JAFVMP010000159.1 GCA_017506845.1 Campylobacter sp. | reverse complement strand
CATCATCACAAGCCTATTTCCTAATCCAAGGCGTGAGATATTAGCATAATTTTGTCTATCCATTGCTACTATTAGATCAAATTTAGAATCACTCCTACTAATTTGCCTACCTTTTAGCATAGATATATTCACTCCATTTTGTCGCCCAATCTCAATAGAGCGAGAATCTGGTGGTTCTCCTATGTGATAATTACTCGTTCCAGCTGAATCTATTAAAATATTTAAACCGCGCTCTTTAGCTATTTTTCTTGCGATTCCTTCAGCCAAAGGCGAGCGACAAATATTGCCAAGACATACAAATAAAATTGATTTAACCATTAAGACCTCTTATATTTTATTTTAAAATCAATTATTTTAATTGTTTTGCTTTTGCGTGATGGATGTGGCTGATAGCCATCTTTCCATTTATACATTTTCTTGCCTTTTAATTTTAATTATCTTAGAAATTCTAAAATTCTACCACTATTTCTAGCCAAAAAGTTTGTAAAACCAAAATATTTCCTTAATTTATAATTAAAATTCTTTTGTGAATTATAACAAAATCAACATTACAATTCTAGGGAATTCTAAAATTCCCTAGCTGAATTTTGCTTGTTTATAAATGTATTTTAAATTTTTAGTTATAATTTTAGCTTTAAAAAATCACAAGGCTACAAAATGTGCGCAGAAGATAAAGTAAGAGATAAAGCTAGAGAGATTCTAAAATTTTATGATGATAACAATGCTATCTCGGGCGTTGGTCAGCAAACTACTTTTAATAATTTAGATAAAAATTACTGGAAAGGCAATCCAAATAAGCCTGATGGCTGGTATTTGCCAAAAGACACAGCGCACCCAGCTATCGTGCTAGAATGCGCTAATAGCAAAACTGACCTTATCAAAAAAGATGAGCAAATCAAAAAATACATTGAAATTGCTAAACAAAAATATAAAAATGTAGTTGGAATTTCTTATAATGGCTTTGATGTAGCTGTTTATAAAGATGAAAAACTTTATAGCTTAACCACTGAGCTTTTTGATAAAAATTATTATCTTAATCTTTTTAATAACATTAGCATTGATAAAGTAGCAATTTATAATTTTACAAAGTCAATAAATGATAATTTGCACGGAAATTTTGGCATAAACAATTTAAAACATAGAATGATTTTTACAGCTTGTGCTTTGGTAGCTGATAAAAACGGAGCTGATTTAAAAAGCCTAAAAAATAGAGATTTTGAAACCTTGCGAAATGAAATAATAAAAACGCTAGAAAAATCATATAGCGCAGAAATAGCAAGAAACATAAAACTAAATATTATAAAAGAGCAATTTAACATTATCAATTTTAACTACACAGAAAATCAAAAAGCTATAAATGATTTTATAGATGATGTCGCCGAAATCTCACGCTTTATCAAATCTAGCGAGTGGAGTGGCGAAGATGTAATGGGTATATTTTTTAATGAATTTACTCGCTACAAAGGTAAAAGCGAAGTGGGGCAAGTTTTTACGCCTGATCACATTACAAGCCTTATTTATCGCATAACAGCTACTAGCTATAAAGACAAAGTTTTAGACGCTACTTGTGGTTCTGGTGCGTTTTTGGTAAAAGCAATGAATAATATGATAAATGAAATCGGCGGAGAAAATGTAAAGGATAAATTAGCACAAATTCAAAATGAAAAGCTTTTTGGCGTAGAGTTTGATAAAGAACTTTTTGCTCTATCTTGCGCAAATATGATAATACACAAAGATGGCAAAACAAATATAACTCACGGCGATGCTAGAAGCAATGAAATCTGCGAGTGGATAAAGCAAAAAGAAATTACTAGGGTGCTTATGAACCCGCCTTATGAAGAAAAATTCGGCTGTTGCTTAATAGTAGAAAATGTGCTAAACAATGTAAGTGATGGCGCAATTTGTGCTTTTATTTTGCCTAGCAATAAATTAGTAGTAAAGAAAAATTTAGCCACAAAATGGCTAAAAAAGCACTCGCTTTTAAAAATCATAAAGCTACCGCCTGAGCTATTTAGAGCAAATAAAGGTCATAGCGATACTTCTATTTTTATTTTCAAAGCCCACGAGCCACAAAACAATAAGCCTATTTTTACTTGTTATATAGAAAAAGACGGCTTAGAAACTATCAAAAATCAAGGTCGCCAAGACAGCAAAGGCATTTGGAAGCAAACCTTAGAGGACTACTGGGTGGATGTGATTTATAAACAAAGTGGCGATGATAGCTGTCAATGGATAAGCCCAAATGATAATCTATGCTACGCAGAGCCACAGCCAGAGTTTGAAATAAGCGAAAAAGACTTTAAAAAAGTAGTGTTAGACTACATGCTTTTTGAAAATGGAATAGATAAAAAAGACTTTGAAAACACTATGCTAGAAAGCCTGCTTTATGATAGCGATATAAAGCAAGATAACGAGAATTTTACTTTTACTTTTAAGGCTAAAAAAGATGATAAATAGTAGCGAGTGGAAAGAGTTTAGAATCGGGGATTTGTTTGATATTAAAACTACTTCACAAAAATTAAGCAAAAAAGATAGTGTAGAAAATGGTAAATTCCCTATTTATTCAGCAGAAAGTCAAAATGGTGGTATTTGTGGATATTGTAATGAAATTCCAGCTTTTACGATTAGTAATGAAAAACCTTTTTTTGTAATTTTTGGAGACCACACGAGAGCTTTTAACATAGCAAAAAATGATTTTTGTGTAGCTGATAATGTAAAAGTTTTAGAACCAAAAAATTTTAATATAAAATCTATTTTGTTTATAATTACTATTTGGCAAAAAAGAATTCCAAATTTAGGATATGCTAGACATTGGAGTATAGCGAAAAATATTCAAATCAAACTACCAACAACCCAAAACGGCGAAATAGATTTTAATTTTATGGAGAGTTTTATTGATAAAATAGAACAAAAACAGCGTGGAATTCTAGAATTCTACAAGCATAAAAAGCAAAATGGGGGGGGGTATGAGCTAAATTCTAAAATTTGGCAAGAGTTTAAAATCGGCGATTTGTTTTTAGTGAAAAATAATCCGCAATTAAATAAAAGTAGTTTTAATTTTTCAAAAAATGGAGAATATCCTTATTTTACTAGAACTGTGTTTAATAATGGAATTCTTGGTTATGTTGATTATTTAGATGAAGAGCATAAAATAAAAGGCAACTCAATAGCTGTTGGTATGATAGCAATGAAATTTTTTTATATGAAGCAAGATTTTTATGCTGGACAATTCACAAAGACCATTTATCCAAAATTTGACAATTTTAATGATAAAATCGCTAAATATTTTATAAGTATCTTTAACAAAAATACTCCTTTGTATTTAAAAAATTTTGTTGTAAAAGATTTTGAAAAAGACTTTACAAATACGACTATTAAATTACCTATCACCACTAACGGCGAAATAGATTTTGATTTTATGGAGAGTTTTATAAAAGCTATCCAAAAAGAGTCTATAAAAGGCGTAGATAGCTACCTAGCCATAGCCATCACGAAAGAGCTAATAAAATAACCCATGCCTAGCAATAAACTAGAAATGGGGGTTTAAAATTCACCAAGTGGCTTCAAAGCATCTTCTGCGCTTATGTCTGCCCAACTAAACATATCTTCTGCCACACAGCTTTGTGAAACATACCAAGAATTTAGATTTTGATTAAACTTAATACAACATTTAAACATATCATTCATGTTTTGTACTTTGCTTACATTTCATTTATTTAAGGACTGATTGAAATTCACGCAGTTTATAAACATAGCATTCATTGATCTCACATTTCCTACATTCAAACTCTCTAGGGACTGATTAAATCTAACACAATTATCAAACATGTAAGTCATGGTTTCTACATTACTCACATCCCAGAGACCTATAGGCTGATTAAAAGTAGCATAACCATAAAACATAAAGCTCATATCTTTTACCTTTAATACATCCTAGCATCCAATAGAGATATTAAAACAAGCGCATCTCTTAAGCTCTATATAGCTATTTTGCTAAAATTCTAGCTAAAAAACTTCTCTATATCAGCTTCTATTTTTGGCGCAGCAGTTGTGGCTTTTTCTATGTAGCATTTGTTAAATGCGTGGTCTATATCGCTTTTATCAAGATTGTTTAAAATGCTATTTTTAGCAAAAATGCTAAAATCTGCCACATCTAGCACCTGCCCACTAGTGCCAATACACACAAATAGCGAGTCCTCTGCCTTTCTAAGCGCATTTAGCTCACTATAAAGCACCTTATAAAATGGAGCTTGTTCGCCAAACATAACGATATTGTGGCGAAACTTTTTACACCCACATTTACAAATATGCTCTTTGGCGTTTATCGCTTCATAGCCGATATATTCTATTTTTTTACAATGTTGGCAGTAAATCTCAGGCAAAAAGCCGTGTAAATGAACGACATCCACGCAACCTGCCCGCTCTAACAAATCATCTACATTTTGTGTTAGTACTGCGATTTGCTCGGGGTATTTTGCCTTTATACGAGCTATCATGTGGTGAGCCTCGTTTGGCTCGCACTCTGCTAGCTGAGCCCTACGCTTGTCGTAAAAATCTAGCACTTTTTGCCTATTTTCTCTAAACCCACGAGCCGAGCAAACCTCCATTATATCATACTCTTCCCAAAGTCCGTCAGAGTCTCTAAAAGTCCTTAGCCCACTCTCAGCTGATAATCCAGCACCACTTAAAATAAGCACTTTTTTCATCTTTACTCCTTTTTAAAATTTTTTGAACATAAAGCACACTGTGAATATACGCAAACTTTTTATCTCATTATTCCGCCAATCATAATGCCAAAGGTCAAACAGCACATCAAAGTCCTTTTTTCAAGACAAAAGTCGTGTTTGTATGACCCACAGTCGCATTTAAATTGCTCACAATAGATTGTTTCTAATAGTTTCACTTTTTCTTCTTTGCTCTTTAAAAATACTCAGAACTATAGCCAAAATTCCAGACTATTTTTTATAGCTGCAAATACCTACTTTACCAGCTCTTTTAGTCCTTCAAGCACTTTTACCATCGCTAGTGTATCAAGTCCGCAATAAGCTAGTAGCTCTTTGCGTTTTTTAGCGATTTGCTCGCTACTCATCGTAGCAAAGGCTGGAAAAGCATTCATTGCCTCGCCGCCGTTTGATATCTCGCCACGGCTTGCCATTGCTTTGTAGCCATCATCTATGCTAGGGGCTAGTATGGGCTGGATTTTTTTGATAGAGTAGCTGCCGTTTTGGCGCCAGTCGTAAAAATCACGCTTAGCAAAAGGCTCCATAAGGTCTTTCATATTATTATGAATATCCATCAAATGCTCGCTCAAATCAGGGAAAAGCTCAGCTAGTCGCTTTAAAACCCCTTTTTCAAACTGCGCATTATAAGCTAGCGAGCAAACGCCCTTTGGGATATCACGCACTAGGCTAAGAGCCAAAGCTCTGCGTGGGTCGCAAAACTCAGTAGGCAAAAACTCCTTATGCTCTGGTTCGCTACCATCGCCCTTGTCAATGTGAAGCGAATACTCAAAAGGTGTCTGCTCGTATGGCTTAGCACCACGCCACAGCGGAATAGCTGATTGAAAAGTCTCAAAGTCCAAATGATAAAGCGGATAGCTAAGCGTGGCTAAAAACTCACGCACAGCATCAGTATTAAGAATTCTAGATTTTTCTTTGTGTGCTTTTAGCTGGATTTGCTGATAGACTGGAAATGCTGAAATATCCTTTATATCATCTATATTTTTTACGCCCGAGTGCCACAGCGCAAACTTATCTTTTTTGTAAAATCTCACTCCAAGCTTTGAGCCTATGTCAAAAACTGAGCCTTGTGCTACCCCAGCCCAGCAGTATTCAAATGCCCCACAAGTATAAGGCTCGTAGCAATGCATGTCTATATCGCACTCTGGTTCATTAGGGAATTCTAGAATTCTCTCAAAGTGAGCGATATTTTCACGCACATTATTAAACTGCTCTTTGGCGTTCTCAGTAAGGTCGTTTATTGCAAAAAGCGCCTTTAAATCAAGCTCGTTCCCACGCACATACTCGCTATTTAGATGGATTAGATTTACAGCCTTTACATTGTATCCAAGGCTAGTTATCACAAAGTGCTGAAAAGCCGTATCATCTAAATACACAGTGCTTACGCTGGTGCTTGATTTTACTTCGTTTATGACAAGGCTACCATCAGCGCAAACCTCTAAAATATCCACCATAATAAGCGCACCGCCAAAGCTAAAAGTAGCTTCATAAATGTAGCGAACACCACGCTCAATCAGCTCTTTGGTTTTGGCGATTTTTTCATCAAAGCTCGTGCTCTCCCACTCAATGCGCTCTCCGCCTTTAAATAGCTCGCACGCTAGCTCGCCAACTTCATTTCCACGCTCAAAAACAGCCTCCAAGCTAGCATTTGGCGGCAAACACGCTCTCATCGCCCTTGCGGTGCTTGCTTAGCCACAGCAGCTTAGAACACTGCATACCATTTATATATAGAGATTTTGAGATACCCATTTTTCATCCTTTTATTTTATTATGCCAGCTAAGAACGGCGCAATTACAGCCACCAAACATACCATAAGTTTCTTTTATATTAGATATATCCCAGCTATTTAAACCCCCTTTAAAAGACGCACACATACTAAACATATAGCACACATCACGCACTTTGCTTGTATTCCATTTGCACAAAGGCTGATTAAATAAATAGCAATTTCCAAAAATTTTATAAAAGCTCTCGCAAGAACTCACATTCCAGCCGCTGATATCGACGTTAAAAAAATGGCAGTTGTGAAACATAAGGCTCATATCACGGACATTTGAGACATTCCGGCTCTCAATACCGCTAAAATCCTCTCGCCAAGCCCAAGCCCCACATACATCAGACTCAAAGAGCGAACTCATATCTGCGATATTACTAGTATCGATATCGCCTAGATACACGCTATCATCTTTTACAAGAGCTTTTAGCTGAGCTAGACTTTGTGGCTGATATTTTTTATCTATAATTCCTTTGATTTTATAAATTTTATAGGATTCTAGCATATAAAGCAGACTGTTTATTGTCGTTTTAGCGGAATTCTAGCATTCCGCTAAAACGAAAGAAAAGTTTTATTGTTTCTTACTAGTTACAAAATCAACAATTCTAATAGCATGTTCTCTTGTCATTTCATCTATATCCTCTTTTGTCCAAACTGTTTTGTTATAATCAGCAATTTTTTTGACAAGTCCAACCCTTTTGCTGTCTTTATACTTTTCTTTTTTTGTACGAAACCAGTCATTTCCTATTGACTTATTTATGTTTTCATCTAAAAGAATTTTATTGCCAACTCGATTAACATAATCCTCAAAGTCTTCTTGGCTTTCTAAACCAGCATCTTTTCTTATGGTAACTAAATTGCGACCACTAGCAGAGGCTATGTGTTCTACATTTACTTTTTCTAAGTCAAAATCAAAATTTTTAAGTTCATTATTTTCTTTACAATAAAGATATTCACTTAAAAATACGATAGAATGTTTTTTACATTCTACAATAGATTTTTCTAATTCGTATTCTATGCTTAGTTTAGCACTTTGCTTTTCAAAATCGCTCCTTATTTCATTTAAACTTACATTTTTATTAGCAATTTTTTTATGCTCATCAAATAGCCACATTTTAAAATATTTTGTAGAATAACTAGCATTTGGGCATACTTCTAAAATTATAAATAATTTTAAGATAGCCTCAGAAAATTCCATTATCTCATTGCTAGGTATATTAAACTCATCTTTATCATTTAAATCATATCTAGCATAAAAATATGAAATAAAGAAATATTTAAAGTTTACATTAAATTTTAATAATACTTTTACTATTACGAAATCTTTAAGATAATCCCACAATTTAGCAATTTTTAATAAATCATTACAAATAGTTAGTGGAGGTTGATCGCCTTTTTTTATATAATCTTCAAAGTAAGTTCTTACGGCTATTAGCTTAACGTTAGACTCATTATTTTTAGCTAAATTAAAGTGCATAAATTCTTGCAAGATTGCATCTAAATCCACAACACCTAGCTCGCTTGATAATTTTTTAAGTTCAGCCCAAGCATTTTCGAATTCTTCATCATTATTTGATTTAGCAAATAATTTAGCTGAAATGATGTCGGCCGTATTTAGTGGCATACCAGCAGAATTTAGCGAGTTAAACATTGTTATAGCTTCATCGGTATCAAGACTACGAATTTCTATTATCTCGCATTTCCCCAATAAATTATTAGCGAATTTTATAATTTCAGTACTATCCTTATTTTTTAATTGCTTATAAAAATATTCAAAATTTTTATAAAAATTAGTAAATTTATTATCACCTTGTTTTTTTGGTGTTTTATGTACTTCTTTTACTATTGTATCATAATCTTTACAATTCAAAATTGTTTTCAATTCATCTTTATAAAGTTCATTTATTGAATTATTTTCTATAACAATCCTATCTTTTGCTGTTTTCCAATCATTTTCTATATCATAAATAGCTTGTGAATTTTTAGCATTGTATAGTATAGAAAAAATAAATTTTTTCTTATCCGTTAAATCTTCTTTTATTAGTTCCTCTGCTTGTTCATTTGTGCTTTTTAACTTTTCAATAAGTATTTGTATTCTTAGCAAAAGAGCTTTTATTAGCAGTAAAAATGTAGTGGTTCTTTGCTGACCATCCACCAAGCTATATACTTTTTCTCCGTTTTGCTTTGTGTCATTTGAACAATCCAATATAATTGTTCCAAAAAAATATCTCTTGTTATTGTTATTTGCATTGTCAATAAAAGCATTTATATCATCTAAAAGTTGTTCGCATTGTGGTATACTCCAAGAATACGCTCTTTGATATGCAGGAATTTCAAAATGAAAATCTTTATCTACAATAACATCTTTAAAATACTCACCTATTGTTTTTGCCTCTGGTTTTATCCAATCTGCCATTTTCTATCCTTTTAATTTTTAATTTTGCTAAGAATTCTAGAATTCCCTAATTTTAACTTAAAAAAAATTAAGCGCCTTTCTTGCGATTCCTTCAGCCAAAGGCGAGCGACAAATATTGCCAAGACATACAAACAAAATTGATTTAACCATATCTTGCCTTATTTTATTATTTACTAAGTTTTAATGCCTAATTATTCATTATCTTTTTATTTATTAGATAATTATCTAATTTATCATTATCTAAAACTTCATCAAATTCACTTTTGCTTCTATACTCTTTTTCTATATTAAATTCCTCTACACTCTCAAGAAATTTTTTAAAATCAGGATTTTTCATACTTAATTCATTCATCACAGAATAATCTAAATTCTCTCTAAATTCAGCTCTAGCCAAAATCACACTCTCATCGACATTTTGTGAATTAAGACTGATAACTCCTATACCAAATGAATAGCTAAGGCGTTTCATTAAATCCATAAGCTCCTCATCGCTCTCATCAATATCAAGTGCGACTAAATAGCCCTCATTTGCCCAGCTTGAGTTACTTACAGCTTGAAAATAATACTCTCTAAAGCTACTAACACTTAGATGCTTTTTCATCTCAAAAGCGTAAATTTTAATCGGTAAAGAGCTAAATTTTCCTATAAATTTATTTAATTCTTTTTGATAATCTTTATACTCAAAGCTAACGCCTACAATATCTGGATACAACCATTTATCCATACCTTTTTTAGTTTTGATACTGCTTTCGTGATAGATAGTCTTTGTATAGGCTTTAAAGTTATCATTTGCAAAAGCAAATCTAGTTAAAAGAGGATGTAGATCCCTTTCGCTATAAGAATTTTTTGGCTCTTTTATCTCATTTTGAGTTTGTATTTTTAAATTTATATCTTGATTTTTTAGCTTTATAAGCATAGGTTTAGTAGCCACTACTTCAAAAATACTATTT
>JAFVMP010000158.1 GCA_017506845.1 Campylobacter sp. | reverse complement strand
CTGGAATTGTATATAATGCAACTAAAAATCTAAGTATAAATTTAAACCTAGGAGCTGATGTAAATAGCGATGATAAAATATATAGCACAAGCTTTGGAGCTGCTTATAAATTCTAACAATTCGAGCCTAGAAATAGGCTCTATTTAATCTAAATTTTTTATACTGCTATATAATTATTAAAAATACAAAAGGATAAAAATGATACCATTTAGCGATGAAGAGCTATATGAGCCAGTTTTAGAAAGTCTTAAAGTTGTAATGCCTATGCTTGAGCGTGATGGTTATAATGTTGCGCTTGATCTAATTTTATATTAGTATCATAAGTAGATTTTAACTATTGTTAGCTTGTGATAAATATAAGTTGCAAACAAAATTTCACTACAAATAATATATTAGTGGTGAGAGTATTGAATTTTAATAAATTTATATTATTTAGTGATTAAATATTCTAATAAAAATTATCTCAATTTAAATTTATTTAAAGCAAAAATAGATATAATCAAAATATAAATTCATAATTTTATTTTTATAATATTTAAAAAATACTGAATTTAACATATTTTATATATTTTAAGGTAAAAAGTTGAAAAAGAGTAGCTTGGTCTGCGTTGATTTATATAAAAATGTAATTTATGACTACTCAAATCACTTTAATCCTAAAGTAAAATATAAAATAAAAAATAACGAATTTAGTATTTGTTCTATACCAGCTAAAGCTTTAACAACTCTAAAATATTATACTGATGAGAAAGAGAATCTAGGGATAAAGATTATCAAATTTGCATACGATGAGCTGCTTTTAAATCCGCAAAAAGAGTATAAGATTAGCTATTTTAATGATAGTGATGGTGGTTATATGCTTTATATAATCGATATTGAATTAGCTTTGAAAGAATTAGATACTCAAGCGATTAATATCTTAAAAAATATTAATATAATTATTCCATCTCCTTTGTTAATGGGTGGATTTTATAGCTCTAATTTACTTGATAAATCTAGCATAGATTGTTTTATATTTTATGATAATGATGAGAGTTATTTATGCTTTTATCGTAATGGGCGATATGTTATGCATCATGGAATTATATGCGATACTTTGCCTAAGATAGCTAGGAATTGCAAAATTGAATGCACGGCTAAGATTATAGATCAAAATAGCGATAAATTTACTGAGTTATTAAATATAACTGTTCAAACTATCCAAAGTATTGCAAATATCGATAAAATCATACCAAATAGGATATATCTTAGTTCATTTATAGGAGATATTATAGGTCTTAATACTGCTTTATCTAATAAGCTTGGGCAAGAGGTTAGAGGGTTTGAGTTTTTAGATAATTTTAAAAGTCCAGCACCGCTTAATTTAATGATGGCAATATACGCTAAGGAGTTAATGCATAAGGGGCAGCTGCTAAATTTTACACTATTTAATAAGCCTAAACCGCTATATAAAAGAGCTGATGGTAGGCTATTTATTAGTATTGCTGCTGGAGCAATTTTA
Organism: Campylobacter sp.; assembly: GCA_017506845.1. Taxonomy (GTDB): domain Bacteria; phylum Campylobacterota; class Campylobacteria; order Campylobacterales; family Campylobacteraceae; genus Campylobacter. Next base: position 3,148 of record JAFVMP010000158.1, on the reverse strand, counting down.
GGATTGATTTATCCGATTTATATGCTAATATTAACTTTTAATATAGAGGCTAAATCTACAAAACTTGGAGCAAATTTGACTTTGCAAAACTCAAGTGCGAGTAGTTTAAATAGTAGTCTAATAGCACTAAATAATGAGATTAAAAGTATAACCATACAAATTCAAAATATAAAAAATAATATAAATAAAAACTTAGCTACAATCGATATTATTGCAAGTAAATTTAATAACCAAAATCTAGCTATAATTTTAGCAAATATCGCAAATTTAATGGATAAATATTCGCTTCAAGCAAGGAATATAGAATTAAAAAATAATCAAATCAACATTGCAATCATTTCACAAGATACTCAAAATATTAATAATTTTATAAACTCTTTTAGCGCTAAAACTCACATTGGTCAGCTTATTAGTAATCAAAATATTTTTGAATCAAATCTTACGATAGAACAAGAAAATGGATTTTAAATCCTTATTAGAATCACGCAGCCAAAGAGAACAGCATATGATATTTATGGGTGGATTTTTGATTATGTTTTATCTGCTTTATCTTAGCTGGGATTATTTTGATAGACTCTATCAAAGCGCTTTAGCTAATTATGAATTACAGTTAAATAACTATATCAGTATGAATTCTCCGCAGCAAATTCAAAATAGCTTAGAACTAGCAATAAAAAGATTACAAGATAGTAAAATTGAACTAGAAAATTTAAAAGCTGAGAATAGCTTTATCCAATCTCACACTAAAAATCTAGTCGCAATCTTGGATAAATTTAGTTCTAGTAGTGAGATTTTAAGCTTTATTGGAGATAAGGCAAAAGAACATAATATAAAGATTTCTCAAATTTTGCCAAATAATATAAAAGAAAATAGTGCTATTTTATATGATTATAATCTATCTTTTAGCTCGACTTTTACTCAAACACTAGCTTTTATAGATGAGCTTAAAGGGGGCTTTATAGATATTAAAGAGGCTAGATTTGAGCCATATAGTAGTCAAATTAGACTAAATTTGCAGAGCGTAAAATGAGATTGCTTTGTTTGTTTTTAACCATAACTACTTTGCTATTTTCTCAAGATTTAAGTGCTAAATACAAATATATATTAGATTTATACAATAAAAGCCCATTAAGGGCAAATTTAAGCGATATAAACCAAGTAAAATCGCCATTTTACATCACTCAAAATATTCAAACAGACCTTAATTCTAGCACTTTAAAATTAGAGGCTATAATAGAAAATAGAGTCAAAATCAACTCTAATTGGTATGAACTAGGTCAAAGCTGTCAAGAGATTTGCATTTTAGAGATAGAAAATCAAACTGTAATAATACTGCATAATAATAATAAAATTAGGCTTTCAATCTCAAAGGTAAATAATGATATTAAAGTTTTTTAAAATATTAAGTCTAGCTGCATTAACTATAAATCTAAATGCAAATGAGTGTAAAAATAAGAAATTAGATATGAGTCTAAGCCCAAATATAACATCATATGAAATTTTAGCTCAGCTTGCAAATATTTGTAAATTTAGCATTGCTTTAAGCGATTCAAATGCCACTAATGCATTAAAAACCCCAACAAATTTAATAAATATTTCACGCCTTAGCCTTGATGAAATTATACGCTTAGTAGCTGAGTCAAATGATCTTAGTTATGAGTTTAATGACAAAATGTTAAGCTTGTCATATATACAAACTAAAACCTTTAAAATGGATTATATTATCTCAGCTAGACAAGGTCAAGCAATTACTAAAGCTTCTGTAGATTCAGCTCCGATAGAGATTGGCGAGGATTATCAAAATAGTAGTCAAAATGATGAAAATAATCAAGATAATATAATAAAAACTACAGAAAAATTTGATTTTTGGCAAGATCTTGCTAATGAGCTAAAATTAGTATTAAATAGCCATAATGATTCATTTATTGCTCCAGCCCCAATCATTAATCCAGCAGCTGGGCTAATTCATATCACTGGTACTGCAAATCAACTACAAAGAGTACAAAATTATCTAAATTTGCTCTCAAACCGACTTAAAAAGCAGGTTTTAATCGATGTAAAAATAATCTCTGTTGAGCTAGATAATAGCTATACAAAAGGTGTTGATTGGAGTAAATTTGAGCTTGGTTTTAAAAGTTATTTAAGCGATGGTACTTCATCACGCCTAATCTTTAATAAAGGCACTACTCAAAATCCAGCCCATAGCCTAAAGAATATCTCTGGCGGATTTATCATTGGCGGAGATTTGCGTCTTAGTCTTGATGGTGTATTAAATTTTTTAAGTACTAATGGGAAAAGTCAAATAATCTCAAGTCCTAAAATAATGGCAATGAACAATCAACAAGCCCTAATCTCAGTAGGTGATAATATCAATTATAGAATTGCTGAAGATATTACTAATAATGATACTAGTGAGATTACTAAAACTACTTATAAACAGCACTCTGTATTTATAGGAATTTTACTAAACCTCCTACCTGAAATTAGCGATGAGAATCGCATAATGCTGCGTATAAATCCTAGCTTAAGCAGCTTTAAATATTCAGCTGATGATGCTAAGCAGACACAACCTCGTGTAATCGCTCCAGATACTATGCAAAAAAAGTTATCTACTGTGGTAGAAATTTCTAGTGGTGATAGTATAATTTTAGGTGGTTTAATCGCTAAAAGCCTAGGTAACGAGATTAATAAAGTTCCAATTTTGGGTGATATTCCTTTGCTTGGGTATCTATTTAAAAGCGACCGACAAACTAGCAAAACTAGTGAATTAATCTTTATTATCACTCCAACTATAATTAACGGCCCGATTTTACCAAATGAACTTGGATTTGATGGAGTAGAAACATTTAATAAATAGTGTTTTTGTTTAATATTTTAGTGATTTTATAAATGCAAAAAAGTTAATAAGCTTAAGAATAATTTAGTGTTTTTATCGTATCTTGATTAGAAATTTGTCACTATAAAGATGAAAATTATGCTACATTAAATCAATATTTTATAATTTTAAATATAATTAAAATTTATGAAATATCTTAAATTTGCTTCATAAAATTTAACTAAAATAGGGGAAATCATGAAAAAATCGCTACTTACATGTCTTGCATGTTTTGCTATAGCCACTTCAGCGCACGCTGATGTACTAGCTTAT
>JAFVMP010000157.1 GCA_017506845.1 Campylobacter sp. | reverse complement strand
TGATGTAAGCGTAGGTGGTAAAACTTACAATGTTGTTGTTGTTGATTATCAAAAACATCCAGTAACAAGTATGCTAAAACATGTTGATTTAAAAGTAGTTTTACCAGATGTAGAGTCTAAATACCTTGTTCCAGTTGTTCCAGTTGGTACTCCAGCAGGTATCAAAAACAAAGGCGTACTATTACAATCTAAAAAACGCTTAAGCGTTAAATGTAAAGGTAAAGACCTTCCAGATAGCTTTAACATTGATGTAACTCCACTTGATATAGATGATACAGTATTGGTTCGCGATATTACGGCTCCAGAAAATGTTCGCATTATCGATGCGGGTCGTATAGCAGTTCTAGGTGTAGTAAAAGCTAAATAATGACCTTAGTAGCCGGACTGGGCAACATTGGTAAAGAGTATGAGAATACTCGCCATAATGTTGGATTTATGCTTATTGATTCTATGCTGCAAGATGGCGGATATAGCGATGTAAGTTCGGCTAAATTTCAAGGTGAGCTATATAAAAAAGGCTCACTTCTTCTTCTTAAACCTTCCACATATATGAATGCAAGCGGTAAATCTCTAAAAGCTGTAAGTGATTTTTATAAGCCCGAGCATATAATAGTAGTCCATGATGAGTTAGATATTGCTTTTGGTGCGATGAGATTTAAACATGGCGGTAGTAGTGGCGGTCACAATGGTATTAAATCTATTGATTCTTTAATAGGCAATAGTTATGATAGGGTTCGCATAGGTATAGGGCGTGGCGATAAAGGCGAAAAAAATGTGATTAGTTATGTTTTGGGTGAATTTGATAATAGTGAGATGACGCAACTTAATAAAATTTTATCTCATGCTAAAGAAGCTGTTTTAGCCTTAGCAAATTCTGGTGATATTGCAGCTATTTCATCAAAATTTACACTTAAAGCATAAAATTATCTTAATCCTAAATTTGATATAATACTAAAATTAAATTTAGGATTAACATGAAATTAGAAGATATTAAAACTCCAGCCTATGTTTGTGAAGAGGCGAAACTTAAGTCAAATTTGAATATACTTAGTCATGTCGCTAAGGAGAGTGGAGCTAAGGTGCTTTGTGCGCTTAAGGGCTTTGCTTTTTCTCCTGGTATGCCACTTGTCTCTAAAATGTTAAATGGTGCTACATGTAGTGGTTTAATAGAAGCTAAGTATGCTAAAGAGCATGGTTTTAGAGAAATTCATACCTATTCTCCAGCTTTTAGCGATGATGATATAGATGAAGTTTTATCAATTAGTCATCATGTTGTTTTTAATAGTTTTGCACAGTGGAGAAGATTTGCTACTAAGGCTAAAAATAGTAAAGCTAGCATAGGCTTACGTGTCAACCCAAATGTCTCAGCTAGTCCAACTGATATGTATAATCCATGTGGAAAATATTCTCGTTTAGGCATTACTAAAACAAACTTTGAATTTAGCGAGCTTGATGGAATTGAGGGATTGCATTTTCACGCACTTTGCGAGGAGAGTGCTCAAAGCTTAGAGATTGTTTTAAAAGCATTTGAAGAGCAATTTGGCCAGATTATTCCACGTATGAAATGGATCAACTTTGGTGGAGGCCATCACATTACAAAAGCAGGATACGATATAGAGCTATTAATAAATTTAATTAAAAGCTTTTCTCAAAAATATGGTGTACAAGTCTATATTGAACCAGGTGAGGCTGTAGGTTGGGAGTGCGGGTTTTTGATTGCAAGTGTGCTTGATATTGTAGATAATGAGCAAAAAACTTGCATTATTGATGCCTCAGCTGAATGTCATATGCCTGATACGATTTTAATGCCATATCGTCCAAAAATTAGAGGCGAGAGAGTTGATGGTGAATTTCGTTACAGATTTGGTGGAGCGACTTGCTTAGCTGGCGATATAGTAGGAGCTGAGGCTGGTGAGCCAATTTACAGCTTTGATAAGCCAATAGATATTGGTGATAGGGTAATTTTTGAGGATCAAATTCACTATACAATAGTTAAAAATACCACATTTAATGGCGTTAAGCTTCCAAGTTTGGCAATGATGGATGAGAGTGGCAATGTCACTATTTGGCGTGAATTTGGTTATGATGATTATGCAAAACGAAACTAAGTAGATTAAATGGCAGACGAACAAGAAAAAACCGAAGAGGCCACCGCCAAGAAGATTGAGGATGCTAGAAATAAAGGTAATGTCCCTAAATCTCAAGATATGAGTGGCTTTGTAACATTGCTTGTAGGATGTGTAGTACTCATTGCTTTGATGGGATTTATGGGTGATCGAGTAATAAATTTGTATCTATATTATCAAGATATAATTGGCACTCCGCTTACTAGGGAGCTGTTTTTTAAGATTGTAATTCATTCGGTTTTACAGTGTTTGCTTATACTTTTACCGCTATTAATTTGCGTGATGATCGCAGGTATTATTGCTAATGTTATGCAGTTTGGTTTTATTTTTACTACCGAGCCGCTTACGCCAAATTTCTCTAAACTTGACCCAATTAAAGGCCTTGCTAATCTTTTTTCACTCAAAAAAGCCGTGGAGACGGTTAAGATTGTAGTTAAAGTTTCGGCAATTTTTGGCTGTGCGTTTTACGTATTTTTACAATTTATTACCGAGTTGCCTTATACAATGTTTTACACGATGTTTGACCAGTTAGTTTGGCTTAGAAATAAAATGTTTATTCTAGCTGGGATTATGCTCTTGCTCTTTATGCTGATTGCAATTGCAGATATTTTTATTGTTAGATATCAATATTTTAAAGGGCTTAGGATGTCTAAACAAGAGGTAAAAGATGAATACAAGCAAATGGATGGAGATCCTCGTGTCAAAGGGCGAATTCGTCAGCTTCAGATGCAAGCAGCCAAGAAGCGTATGATGCAAAATATTCCAGCAGCTGATGCTATTATAACTAACCCAACTCACTACGCTGTAGCTATCCGTTATGATAAAGATAAAGAATCAGCGCCTGTAGTGCTAGCTAAAGGCGTGGATCATTTAGCGCTAAGAATTAGACAGATTGGCATTGAGCATGGAGTGCAGATTGTAGAAAATCCGCCTCTTGCTCGTGAGTTATACCGATTGTGTGATGTTGATGATCAGATTCCAGCTACGCTATTTAAGGCTGTGGCTGAAGTACTTACATTTGTATATTTAGGCAATAAGACTAAATTTGCTAAAAGATTAAATGGGTAAGTGTTTATTTTTTGAGTATTATTAGTTGTTATTATACTTACAAAAGTAAGATATAATAATCTTTATGCATTGCTTATAGTATAAGAGTTTGTCGCCATTTTTAGTAGTTTAGATTCAATGTTTAATAGCAAGATGCTTATGGTATTTATTAAAAATGGCAATTAGTATGAAACACAAAAAGGCTTTGGTAGAAGTATTGCCTTAATGGTTTTTTGATGTAGAAAATATTTTATGTAATGATATAGTAATTAAATGAACTACTTAGCCACCACCGACAAATTCAACAATTTCGATTTTCATCTGATCTTTTAGTTTGAATTCATTCCAGATAGTCCGTGGGACTATCTGCATATCAACTTCGGCAGCAACTCTATTGCTATCATAGTTTTGAGATTCTATGAGCTGGGCTAGATTGGTATCATCAGCGATATTAATTAGATTCGAGTTTAGCCAAATTTGCATTACTTCTCATCCATTGCATATGTTGTACGATACTCTTCGTAGCTACCTTTAAAGTCTATAATTTCACCATTACCTTTTAGGTGTAATATTCTATTGGCAAAGGCATCAATTAGCTCCCTATCGTGACTAACGCAAATACAGCTACCACTAAAGTTATATAACGCTTCACCTAGTGCAATGATGGCCTCTAGGTCTAGATGGTTATTTGGCTCATCTAGTATGAGTAAATTTGCTCTTTGAAGCATTAGTTTTGATAGCATTAATCTATGCTTTTCTCCACCGCTTAAACTTCCTACTTCTTTTTCTTGCTCAGTTCCACTAAATAGCATTCTACCTAAGCATTTACGGATCTCATCTAGGTCTTTATTTTTGCTATCTTGTAGCCACTCATATAGTTTTAATGTGCCAGTAATTTTATTTGAGCTATCTTGTGCGAAGTAACCTAGCTCAATCGTAGCTCCAATATGCACTTTACCACTATCTGCTTCTAGCTCACTCATTAAAATCTTGCATAAAGTGGATTTACCTACGCCATTGGTTCCGATGATTGCGATTTTATCACCTTTATTCATTTTAAAATTAAAATTATCTAAAATCACCTTATCATCGAATTTTTTATTTATTGCAGTTAATTCTATTAACTCATTGCCAATTTCACGATTAGTTCTAAATAAAATACTAGGATCACGACGGCTAGATATTTTAATCTCATTTATTTGAAGTTTTTCAAGCTGTTTGGCTCTACTTGTAGCTTGTTTTGCTTTACTAGCATTAGCACTAAATCTAGCTATAAATTTCTCTAACTCTTCACGCTCTTTTAGCTTTTTATCACGCTCCATTTCAGCTTGTTTAGCGACTAAATTTGCAGCTATATACCAGTCGTCATAATTACCGCTAAATTCTCTAATTTGCTTAAAATCCACATCTAATATATGAGTGCAAACTCGGTTTAAAAAGTGTCTATCGTGGCTGATGACAACTAGAGTTCCTTCGTGATTGATTAGTTCTCTTTCTAGCCACGCAATTGCATCGATATCAAGGTTATTTGTTGGCTCATCAAGAAATAATATATCAGGTTTAGGAAATAGTACTTGAGCTAATAAAATCTTAACCTTATCGCTGCTTTCAATTTCGCTCATTAGTTTATCATATTCATGCAAACCAAGAGAGCTTAAGATCTTTTCTATTCTGGTTTCATACTCATAAGTAGGATCTTCTTCAGCAGTGATGATCTCAAGTTCGCTAAGGCGTTCATTAATCTCATCAGTAAATTCTTCGCTTAAATAGAGCTTTTCTTTCTCTTTGATTGCATCATATAGTCTTTTGTTTCCCCATAAAACAGCATCTTTTAAGGTAAAATTTTCAAATGCAAATTGATCTTGTCCTAAGACGCCAATTTTTTTACCTGATTCTATGATGATATCACCGCTAGTGTGTTCTACTTGAGAGCTTAAAATCTTTAAAAATGTAGATTTTCCAGCACCATTGGCACCTATTAAGCCGTATCGATTGTGCGAATTTAGCTTTAAATTAACATCTTCAAAGAGTAGCTGAGAGCCAAAACGGTGTGTTAAACCTTTGATTTCAACCATTACTATTCCTTAATGCAAGTCAGCATTTAGCTTAATAGCTCTTTTACTAATGCTAGCTGTGATTTGGCCTGTTTGGCTATTTTGGCGATAGTGAATTCCATTTAGATTTGCTAGTTCAAGTGCTTTATATATCTCTTTATCAAATTTAAACCCTGGATTTACTTTTTCAAGAGCCTCTTTATCACTTATATATATTTTTGTACCTTCAAGAATTGCTATACCAGCATCTATTATACAATCATCGCCAAGAGGTACGCCAGTTACTGAATTAGCACCTAAAAGACATCTTTTACCTACGCTAATTGGATTGCCATTTGTACCGCTTAATACGCCTAGAATGCTAGCGCCTCCACCTACATCGCTTCCATCTCCTACGCTTACAGAGCTTGAGATTCTACCTTCTACCATTACTGGTCCAGTTGTTCCAGAGTTGAAGTTGATATATGAAGCGCCTGGCATTACTGTTGTGCCTGGTGCTAGGACTGCTCCCATTCTGACTTTTGCACTATCTAGTATTCTAGTATTATCGCTTGGTATTATGTGATTTAAATAGCGTGGGAATTTATCTACGCTTACTATATTTGGATACCAGCCTTTCATTTTTAACCAAATTTCATTCTCTCTTAAGTGATCTAATTCGTGTGGATTGCCATCACTATCCCAAGCTAGATTTGGTAATAGGCCAAAGGCACCATTAAGATTTAGTGATCGAATTTCGGCTTTATTTAGTGATAGTAGATATAGTTTTAGATATACAGCCTCAACGCTTTTTGGCGCATCATCACTATATAAGAATGTTACTACAAACTCAACATCATTTTCTATTTCGCCATCATTTAAAATCTCATCTATTACGAGTAGATTTTGGACATTTTTATGCTTATCGCCTTCGCATTCATCTAGTAAAAAATCAAATACATTAAGCGCATCAGCTGTAATAGCTGAATTGATTGGTGCTACAAATTCGCTCCCGCTATTATCGATTTTTATACCATTTTTTTCAATTGCCCAGTTTAATACAGCTGCACTTCCGTAGTTTTCATTCATATTTACTACTGCGTAATTTACACTAATTGTTTTGGCTGATTTACCCTTTATGCTTCTACCGATTGCAAATGCAATTGGATCTTTATAACCAGCTTGAGAGCGAATCTCATCGGTAAATTTTTTTAAATCATCTAAATTTTTAATATTCATATCTTTCCTTTTATTTAATTAAATTGACTCTTTATCCATCATATCTTTGTAGCTACTTAGAGCATTTTTACGCTCTTGTAGATAGCTATTTAGTCTTGGCTTGCTTTGCTCTATAATTAGTTCAAAATCATCTTGACTTTTTATTCCATCTTCGCCAAATTTATCCAAAAGTACATTTGAATTGCCTACTAAGGCTAAATATTTTTGGTTTTCGTAGTTTAGTAAAACTACTTTATTTTGGGCATCTAATGACTTTTCATAGAGGACATCTACACTCTCATTGCCCCAATTAAAGTTACTTATAGAAGCTGTAGTAGCTTGAAAATTTGAAGCGGTTTGATAGTTTGAGTTTGCTTGCAAATTTGGTGAGGATTGAACATCTTGAGCTGTTTGATAACTTTGCGTTGATTGTGAATTTGTAGTACTTTGATGATTTTGTTCTATTTGAAAATCAGCGGCTTGATAATTTTGCGATACTTGTGGATTTGGTGTAGCAATATCAAATGGTTTTGGATTTGGCGTAACTTTTGGTGTATTTATAGTAGTTTTAGTAGTTTGTATGTTTTTGGCTTGTTGATTTTTTTTTGTATATTTAGCTTTGATAAACATTAAAAACACAAAGAGTGTAAATAGAACTAAAATTACTATAATGTAGTTTGTATACATATCATCACCACTATCTTTTTTGGTCGGGATATTAGCTAGTGGATTTTGTTCTTTTGGTTGAGTGTTTGCAACTTGTGTTGGTTTGATATTTTGTGCTGATTGGGCAGTTTTTTCTATAGCTGACTGATTGGTAGATTTAATTGGGATTTGTGGTGTTACACGAATTCTAAGACCAAATTTATCGCTAGTTTTAGAGGCAACTATAGAGATTGGCTTAGATGATTTTAGCTGCAGTGTAGCACTATTATTAGCTGAGGTAATTAAAATATTTTGGATAATATTTGATTTTATCTGCTTGCTTACTTGACCTTTTAAAGATAGATCGCTTAGGATGATATAGGTTAAATCAGCGTTATTTTGTTGTTTGATAGTGCCATCATATGGAGCATCAAAACTAAGCATAATATCGATACGCTCATCACGTTCATATATATTGTGAGTAAGTAAATTTGCTGCCCAAATTGGCAGAGCTATAAATATTAAAAGCCAAATTTTCATATTAGCTCTCTTCTAAAATATTGGATTACAGATTTAGAATCTAATATCTCATTTATACGGATTGCCAAGTTTTTTTCATATACCATTACCTCGCCCTTGCCAAATATTCTATTATTGATGTATAGTTCTACGCTTTCACCAGCTGGTTTATCTAAATCTATAACTGAACCAACATCAAGCTTTAAAAGCTCACGTACGCTAATAGTAGTCATACCAAGATCGCTAATAAACTCTACGCCAATATCTAGCAACTCATCGTAGCCACGAAATAATCCATTTTGGTTTGTATTTGTCTCGTTCATACTTTTTTATAGCCTATTTTGAAAGTTTTATTTTTCATTTTAAAGATATGAGATTTTTCAAGTCTAACTGGAAATCTCTCGACTTTGCCTAGAAATTCAGGTGTACCAAGCTTATAAACTCCATTATTATTATCGCTTAAAAGGTGTTTAGCATAACCTACTATTTGATTAGCTACTTCTCTGCTTAAATCGCCTAAATCAGTCTTTTTAGCCTCTTCAGTGTTAAATAGTTTATCTACAAAAAGCTCTAAAGTCTCTTTTTTAAAATATAGATAAAATTGAAACTCTATATCATCTTTATATAATGGAATACTAGCACCATATAGGTCTTTTCCTAGACTTTTTCCCTCTTTTATCTCATAACCAAATACATCAGTGCAAAAGTGTCTAGTAGCATAGTTGATAGCATTTAGCATTATAATCTCCTTGAGTTTTGGCTAATATTATACAAAATTTAGCTTTAAAAGAGTTTATTTGACTAAATTCTGACTGATTTTAGTTTGGAATTTAGCCAAATTGTGTAACTATTCAAATAACTCTTTTATCTTTTGATGTGCGGTTTGCGGGTCAAATTTGCTTGTAATCTCTACAATTTTTGTGCCTATAATTGCGCCATCTGCGTACTCTTTAGTCTTTTTAACATCATTTGAGTTTTTAATCCCAAATCCAACTGCAACTGGTAAATTGGTATTATCTTTTATAAACTTAATCATATCTTTGAGTCTATCTAGTGAGCTTTGTTCTCCACCTGTTACGCCAAGAGAGCCAACAGCATATATAAATCCACTAGAGCCGCTTAGAATCTCTTTTGAGCGTTTAGTGCTTGTAGGGGCAATAAGGCGAATTAAGCTAATGCCATATTGCTGACATT